>JAPKGY010000345.1 GCA_026647385.1 Phycisphaerae bacterium
TCACTTGATTAAGTTTTTCCGCAAGTGACTTCGCAACAGTGTAGGATGCGTTGAGCACTGCGATAGGCTTGCCGTTTAGTTTAAGAACGAACATGACATCGGCATTACTCACTGAATTTATGAAACCGTTGAAGTACATCTTCGGTATTTCGTCACACTTAGCGACATCCATCGCCTCCTCGTGTAGTCCTTTTTCCTCTGCCATTGAACAGTTCCTTCTAACCCAAAGTCGCCCTGATAACCACCTTCTAGGTAGCAGTATAATCAACCATTTCCAAAAAGAAAAGCCAACTCTGCCTACCACCGCAGGGGCCGCTGCCACGCCTCTTTGAGTTCCGCGAGCGGCGCGTTGACCGCTTTGCCATTGCCACAAGCCACATTGAAAATCGGTTCCTGCGTCACAACGCCCAGCTTTGTCACTGGACAACCTGCAAGCATTGCCTCGAATCGCGCCACATTCTCGGGGGATATCGTAACAACGAACCGGCTCGGTGACTCGCTGAACAGGGCGGCCACGTTGCTGTCGATACCCATCGGCATCAAGTCGAGCCGCATGCCGAATCCGCCCGCGAACGCGCTCTCGGCCAACGCCACCGCGAGCCCGCCATCGCTGCAATCGTGACACGACGCGACGAAACCCGCTGCAATGGCTGCGGACAGCTTCTCATACAGCGCGCGGGCCTTTACTGGATCGACCATCGGTACGTTAGAGCCCAATTGCTTGCGCCAACCCGCGCTGGCCGGCGAACAGCGCGCATACCGCCAGTAGATCTCGTCCAGCGACTTGTCCGCCGTCCACTCGGGACGGAAATCCGGATCGCGCCGGTCGAAGAACCCGCTCGAAAAGTACACGAGCAGTTTTATCCCGCGGGCGTGTACCATGTCGAGGAATCGCCTGAAGCCCGCGGGGTTGGCCGGCGTGAATTTGTCCTGCCCGAAAAGCCGAAGGGCGTCGTTCCATTCCTCGTGTACGTGAAGGAGGCGAATGCCGTGCTCGCGCAGGCGATCGAGTTCCCGTTCGTCCCATTCGTCGGGGTCCCAGATCTTCCGGCAGGGATACTCTCCGAGGTTGTAGACGCATTGCCCGGGCAGGTAACTCGTCAGGGTGTGGTTCTTCAGACATTTTCGGATGCCGCGCTCGCAGACCGCGATGTTCTGAAGTCGACGACGATGATCGTCCGCGGAGTCGGTCGCGAGGACAGGGGGCGGTTGCCAGGTTGACGGAGCGATCGGCCGGCCGGCCGGCGCGCCGCCGAAAGCGATCGTCTCCCTGCTGGCCGCCCGCCCACAACCGGCCAGCGAACCGAGAAGTCCCGCCCCCACACCCGTCCGCAGAAGCTCCCGCCGGTTCATCCTGTAGCTCCCGTCAGTCTCTGACCTGGTAAGTGATTACAATCGCCGCCGGTCTGGTTGACAGGGTCACGGGCAATCCCTGCTCCGACAGTTCCCTGCCGGACCGTGCCGGAAAGGTCTGTTTGCCGTCGATGTCGCCCAGCGTATAGGTCGTGTCGGCATCAAGACCGTGAAGCTTGAGTCGGGCCAACTCGTACGGGCTTTGCGATCGACGAAACACCTGGATGAAACCCTCGCCGATATCCGGGCAATCGAACTGCCAGGCGGCCCAGCAGTCCTTCAGCCGGTTGCACGCGATGAGCGGATAGAAATCGCCGTAGTAATACCGGCTGATCGCCCGCCACTGGCCGACGAGTCGGCGCAGGGCGTCGTAATCCAACCCGCGCTCGCGGATATCGATGGGCAGCCCGAGGCTCGGGGCGGTGTTGGACCAGAACATATACGGTTCAACCGGAGTCCAGCCGCCGCCGTAATAGGGCGCGTTGGTCGAGGCGATCGTCGCGGTCCCCTGATACGGGATCCACAGGGAGACCCCGATGGTCATGCTCTGCTGACTCTCCGCCACGTAGGGGTGGTCGCTGCGCCAGAGAGGCACCGCTCGCCGCATCGTTTCCAGGTCGTTCCGACGACCGCCGCTCGCACACGAGTCGATCAGCATGTCCGGATGCCGGCGCCGCAGTTCGTCCCAGTAAGCCAGATAGCCGCACACATACTTGTTCTCGGTGATGCCCTGCCGATCGGGTGCGTCCGCGGCCCGCCAATAGCTCAGCGGGTCCATATTGAAGTCCTGGCGATACAGGCCGATGCCCTGTTCGGTAAGCAGCTTGTCGATGTGGTCGGTGAGCCACTTGCGTGCGTCGGGGTTGCCCAGATTGAGCAACCGGGTCCCGCCGTCGGCGCCGAGCAGCCACTCGGGATGGTGTTTATAGAGCCACGTGCCGGGCGTTACACGTTCCGGCTCGAACCAGACGATTGTCTTCATACCCTTGGAGCGGGCGTAGTCGCTGATCGCCCGCAGGCCGCGGGGGAACCGCGTGGTGTCGACCTCCCAGGTGCCGACGTTCGGCCAGCCATTCACGTTCGGGTACCAGCCCGCATCCATCCACCAGTAGTCGAGATCGAATCGCTCCTCGACGTAGCGGTCGATGTGCATGATCTGGTTTTCCTCGTTCGCTCCGACCATCTCATTCGTAACCCGCGCGCTGGAAGAAACCAGTTGGGGCGGCGGGAGGTTGCCGCCGGGTCGCGGCAGATTGTGGGCGATCATCCATCGCCGCCAGATGTTCTGGGAACGAAGGTAATCGCCGCCCCAGAATTGCAGAACGATGAGCGGACTGCGGACCTCCTCCCCGGGTTCGAGCGCGAAGTGAGTCAGCTCCTGCCCCGCACGGATGCGCAGGCTCTTGCCCTCGTCCCGATCGAACCTGGCCGCCCACTGCCCCGGCCAGCCGACAACGACAATCACCCCGCCGCCCGGCTGCTCCAGGTTGAAATACGAGAGGTCGCTGTTGGTGGGTCGTCCACCGGCCGCCGAGATGATCTTGCAGGCCTTCGGCGGCAGCGGCGTCTCCAGTGGCGCATAGTCGGAGCCGTCCGCCGGTGATCCCACCGCATGGTGCAGCAGAAACTCGCCACCGTCCGCGCGCTCAAACCGACTATCCAGCGCCTGGATGTCCGCCAGGACCGCGGACTTGGCCGACCCCTCGTTCTTGAAAGACAGCGTCCACTCGATCGTCGGGAAATCCGTGTATTCAACCAGCACGCACCGAACGACCAGGTCCGCCTTCGGGTCGCGCCAGGTCAGCGTGTGCTCGATCCGGGCGAGATCGCGCGTCCGGGTCGCGCGCTCGAATTTCCAGTCCTTGCACCGCTCGGTGAACGAGCGATCGTCGTAGATGAACGAGAACGGCCAGGATGGACCGACGGCAGATATGCCTCGATCGGGCTGGGACGCGGGTCCAAGGCCGAAGTGCGATCCCGCCCACGCTCGCATCGCCTCCATCTCCGCGGGCTGCACAGCCACCCGATCCGGATAGGCTGTCCCAACCACCGACACGAGCAAAGCGGTTTGCCATGAAGCCCCCATGCTGGACCTCCGAGACGGTCGCGTGGCGCAAGAGATTGGTGGTCAAGCCACGAGGCGGTACAGGACAAGCAGCACCACGCCGACGACGGCCATGCCGGTCAGGATGGTCAGCCAACTCACCAGCACCGCCACCGGAAGCTCCTGGAGCGTGCGGCATTTCGTGGTCTTGTAGACGAGGCTTATCGACAGACAGAGGGGCAGGGCCAGCAGCATGCCCAGACTGCGGTCGCACGTCAGCGGCGTGATGAACAGCGTGGCGAGCAGGTCGATCACGGCGCCGCCCTCCCCGGGAGACCGGCACGTTCGGCGAATTCGACCTCGGGTCTGCGCTCAGCCCGCACGAGGACGTCCAGGATCACCAGTACGTTGAGCATCCCCGCGATGGCGGTGTAAACGACCGATATGTCCTCCATCTGCCCGTAGGCGATGTACCGGGTCATGTCCGCGTCGGGCGGGATTTCAATCTGCCGGCTCCAGGCGATGGCGATAAACGGATGCACCCCCGCGCATGCCTGCCCGACGAACCAGAGCGCACGTTCGCGGGGGTTAACCGTGTTTTTCACCCCGCCGATGGCGACGCCGCCCCAGAAGGTCAGGGTAATGGCGATCATAAAGATGAGGCCGCGAGCCCGCTCGCCGATGTAGATGTGGCCCATGCCCGGGATGATCCAAGCGAGTACGGCGGCCACCGGCCCGTGAAACGGCGACGAGGCTGATGAGGAGGATTTCATGAGCCGATGGCACCTCAGCCGCAACAGTCCTCGTTGCCCGCCCGCCAGGGACAGCAGGACCCGCTCGGTGCGGCGCCGGGGCAACTGCCGCAGCCGCCGCGTTCGACTTCCGCCTGCCGGGCGGCAAAAACGCTCATCTGACGTTCCACGTCGCGCCCCCCGCAGTGCGCGCAGGCCAAGTCATCCGGGTCCTTCATGGTCGGAGCCAGGACCTCGAATTCCCCGCCGCACTTCCGGCATCGGTACTCGTACACGGGCATGACCAACCCTCTTTGCGGTAGTCGAAAACAGGCGAACCGTAACGGAAATACCAAGTATAGACGTCGCCGCGGCCTGACGCAAGGCCCGCCGGCCTCGCAACCTCCGCCGACTCTGCGTGACCGTTTACGGCGGGCTGCTTTTCGGAGCCCGGAGCAGCCTGGTCGCCGCGGCGACCCGGGCGGATCTTCGGATACTCCGACTTGCGGCACTGACCGCCCGCCTCGACGGTCACGCACCGTCCTCTCGCATGCGCGATTCAGCCGGCCGAGTGAAGATCGCCTCCCGACGACGGCTGCCCACCCGGAGGTCAGCAGCAACTCCTGAAGTACAACGCCAGCCAGTTCGACGCGCGCACGCTGAACCTGCAGCCGACCGCGCTGCTCCCGCTGCTGCGCGAGGCCTGCGGCGAATACCAGCTCCTGACTCAGGCCCGCAG
>JAPKGY010000346.1 GCA_026647385.1 Phycisphaerae bacterium
CGCTCCGCGAACTGGCTGTGCGGCTCACCGTCGGACCGGACGAGTTCGCGGTGGTCGGGCCGTCCCAGATCGCCGGCCAGCAGCACCTGTTCGGCGCGCTCCTGCTCACCGAGGAAGTCGATGGCCGCAAACTCGAATCCATGTGTTACATTACCCCGAAGATTCTCAGCATGGATCAGCCGATGATTCCGTGATACACCCCCGAGGGGACTCGTAATGCCCGAACAGTTCGACGACGCCTTCTTCCGACACATCTGCAGCCATACCGAACTCGCGCTCATCGCCACCGACGACAAACTCCAGATCCGCTATTGGAATCACGCCGCCAGCCGGCTCTTCGGTGGGTCCGCCGACGCCATGCGGGGCGAACTGCTCACCACCATCGTCCCCGCCGACCGCCGGAATATCGCCGACCGACTCCTGCATCGGGCCCTGCTTCGCCGCGAGTGCAGCACGTTTGAGTTTCCTCATCGCCACCCCGACGGCAAACCCATGTTCCTGGCGGTCAACATCTGCCCCATCATCGACGACTCGGGCAACACCCTCGGCGTCTCCGTCTATGCACGCGACGTCACCCGCCGCATCGAGTCGGAGCGCGCTTTGGCTGACGCCGGAAAGATGGCCGCTCTCGGAACGATGGCCGGTGCGCTCGCCCATCACTTCAACAATCTGCTCGGCGGCCTGATCACCCGCGCCGACTTCGCCCAGTCCTCCGACGATCCCGACACCCTGCACCGGGCGCTCCGCTCCATCGTCTCGACCCTTTCTCGCACCGGAAAACTCACCCAGGCCCTCCTCGCATTCGCGGAAGGTGATACCATCGAGGGCGAAACCGCCGAGGTCCACGAAGCCGTTCGGCAGTTCCTCGACGGAATCCAGCCGAAGCTCGATTCCCTCGGTATCCGCGTCGACTCCCACATCGAGGCCGTCCGCCACCGCCTTTCCATCCGCCAGATCCGCACGCTCCTGGACTGCCTGACCGCCAACGCCTGCGAAGCCATGACCCACGGCGGCACGCTCCAAATCGAACTGCTACAACCCTCCGACGCAGACGAATTCATCCTCCGGCTCTCCGACACCGGGCCGGGTATGTCCGAGGACAGCCTTCGCCACGCCTTCGAGCCTTTTTACACCACCAAGTCCGAAGGCATCCCCGGTTCCCCCGACCACCCCGGCCTGGGCCTCGCCGTCGTCCACGGCATCGTCCGATCGCTCGGCGGCACCGTCACCCTCGCCTCCCAACCCGGCCAGGGAACTACCTGTACCGTCCACCTCCCCACCCCTCACCCGAACCCGATCTGATCGTCTGGCGATTTTCCGCCACCCTGCCGGGCTTCGTCGGTACAAGGAGGCGTGCGGGAATCCGCCGCCAAAAACGCGGAGAATAAAGGCCAGCGCGGCGGGAAAGGTCCGATATCGAAACCGTTCTCAGCCCAGGATGGCCGACCCCGACGACGCGTCGGCGTGTATGGTAGATTTCAACATTTGGAGTACCCCGTTAAGGGGTGAAAACGAGAGCCGAGTTCTTCGTTGACCTTGATGACCCATGGACTTACGATAGGGTCGACTCGTGCGGGTTCCAGATCCGCACGAGAGCGCGACCGAGTCGCTCTTGTGTCCGACGCAGGTTGAGAGGGCGGCCCAAAGGCATTAACCGCCGGAGGGGGCCTCTCAAATCAAGAGGCGGTCATCCGTCGGTCGATAAACAGTTGTGCGGAGCGTCTGGCTTCCGCAAGAGAGCGACCGTAAAGGGACTCAAATGATTCACCGCCATCTGACCAAACGCCGGGTGCGCGCATTGGTTGGTTTTGTGCTCGCGGCGGGTCTCCTGACTCAAGGGTACCGATCCTGGGCGTCCCGCATTGACGAAGGCTTCCGCTCGGCTGTACCCGTCAAGCCTTCGCGCAGTGCGGCCTTCGCCGCGCCCTCGCGAATCGAGCCTTCCGCCAAATTCAGCATCGAGGAAATCGCCGCCGCCGATCCGGTCGGCTTCTTCGAGATGGCCCTCGATCGCTATGACCGCAGCGTACGCGACTACACCTGCACGTTCACCAAGCGGGAACTCGTCCACGGCCGAATGACCGAGCGACAGGTCATGGAGGTACAGTTCCGCGAGAACCCGTTCAGCGTTCGCATGAAGTGGATCGAGAACCCCGACAAGTGTTCGCGCGTGCTCTTCGTCGCCGACAAGTGGGTCAAGAACGGCCTGCAATACGCGATCGTCGAGCCGGGTGCGATCGCGAAACTGTTCGTGCCTTACGTCATGAGGCCCATCCACGGGGAGGACGCCAGGAAATCCTCCCGCCGGACGATCGATCAGTTCGGCCTCCGCAACTCCCTGGCCCTGACCCTCAAGTACTGCAAACTCGCCAGCCAGCAGAACATTCTCGACTTCCGATACATCGGTACCGGCGAAGTTGACGGCCGACCCACCCTCATGTTCGAGCGACACCTTCCCTACACCGGCGAGGACAGCGCCTGGCCCGACCGCGCCCTCGTCGTCCACCTGGACAGGGAACTGCTGCTGCCGGTCCTCTGCACCGCCTACTCCGACGACGCCAAGACCAAACTCCTCGGCGAGTACAAGATCGGCGACATCAAGCTGAATCAGAACCTGCCCGACTCCACCTTCACCAAGGAAGGCATGGGACTCTAAGAACGCGTCTCAGCATATGGCACGGCCATCTCTCCGTGGGCGCGTCGCCACGACGATCCGGGCGCCAATCCGCGCGAATGGCTACGGCCCCTCGCACCAAGAACCCGGATACCGCGGAGCCAGGGACCCGGTCCCACAGTCGCGCAATCGCAAAGCGCGTCCCGCCTTTGAGAGGGTGCGTGGGAAGCCCTGGGAGAGGGGGACAATCCCCATTTCGCAGCAGGCCTCGGACGTCCTGAGTCAACGGCGTGCTCGAACCCAGCTTTTGTCCCAGCGAAACGGGGACAGTCCCCGGGCTTCTCACACACCCTCCGAGATTTGAAATCACCAACTTGAAACCTCATTCCCCGCCGGGTGCTTGCGGACTCACGGCCCGTGCTCACCTTCCGCCTCCGTGCCCGCGTGCCCATCTGCCGCTGTGCCTGTGGGCCTTCCCCCCGGGTACTCACCACTCCAGCCCGCCCTTAAGCGGCTTCTTTCGCTTCTTCTCCGGACGCGGGGCCGTAGGTTCGAGGTCCTCCGGCCGGGCGGCCCAGTCGGCGGCGGCGGCCTGCTTGAGGGACAAGCCGATGCGGCGGCGGTCCTCGTCGACTTCGAGAACCTTTACCCGAACGTTCTGCCCGACCTTGACGACGTCCGAAGCCTGCCGGACGCGCGTGTCGCTCAGCTCGCTGATGTGAATGAGACCCTCGACGCCGGGCGTCAGCTCGACAAAGGCGCCGAAGTCCGCCGTCCGTTTGACCGTGCCTTCGACGATGCTGTCGACGGGCCAGCGGATGGAAGCGCCGGTCCACGGGTCGTCACCGACGCGCTTGATGGAGAGGCTCATCCGCCCGGCGGCCGGATCGACGTTCAGCACACGAACCCTGACGACCTCGCCTTCGGAGACGATCTCCCGGGGATGGCCGATCCGCCGCTCGAAGGTCATCTCGGAGATCGGCACAAGCCCTTGCACGCCCGGCTCGAGTTCGACGAACGCCCCGAAGTCCATCAGCTTCACCACTCGCCCGGAAACAACGGCATCGGGCGGATACTTGCCCGAAGCCGAGTCCCACGGGTCGGGCATGACCTGTTTGAGCCCGAGCGAGATCCTCCGCGTCTCCCGGTCGATCTTGAGGACCTTGACCTCGAGTTCCTGGCCTTCGGTGACCACCTCACGGGGATCGCCGACCCGGCCGTGGCTCATGTCGCCGATGTGCAGGAGCCCATCGACGCCGCCGATGTCGAGAAACGCGCCGTACGGCATGATCGTCTTGACCGTGCCCCGGACGAGTTCCCCTTCCTCGAGCGATTCCATGAGTTCCGCACTGGCTTCCTCGCGTTCGCGCTGCAGCGCGTTGCGACGGGAGACGACGACGCTGCGTTCGTCGCGACGAACGTCCACCACCTCGCAACGCATTCGCTGATTGACGAATTGTCCGAGCTGATCGGACTCGATGCGTTCAAGGTCGATCTGGCTGATGGGCATGAACGCGCGAATGCCGCTGATATCGAGTTCCAGGCCACCCTTGTTGTGGCCCGTCACCCGCCCTTCGACGAGCGCGCCCTCCGCCATCGTCTGCCAGGTGGCGGCCTGCACCGCGCCCTGCCGAGAGAGGATGAGCATACCCTCCGCCGAGTCGTAGCCCTCGACGGTCACCTCGATCCATTCGCCGACGGCTGGAAGCGTCTTGCCGGCGAACTGGTCGACGGTGATGACCCCCTGGCTCTTGCCGCCCATATCGACAAAGATGTCCTTGCCGTGAACGGCGATCACCTTGCCCTTGCGAACGCCCTGGCCGGTGCCGGCCGGCGCACCGGGGGCATCCACCTCCATCAGGCTCCCGAGATTCATGCTCCCCAGGGCTTCTTCCAGTTCCCGCTGCAGTTCGTCGTCGCCGTGGCGATCGTGCTCGCTGGCCATCTGCGGATCCTTCACATACGAAACTCCGCCTCCGGCGAAGCAATCCCGCCGCGGGGCGTAAAACACCGGATTCTAGCCGATCCCGCCCCCGCGGAACAAGGTCGAACGACTCCGAACCGTGTGGACGGGTTCCGTGACACTTCGGGCAAGCCCTCCCCTACGCTCGACACTCGCTCCCCCATCCGAGCCGGCCGCTGTGCGGCCGGTATCTCCCGCTGTGCGGCCGGTATCTCTTGCTGTGCGGCCGGTATCTCCCGCTGTGCGGCCGGTATCTCCCGCTGTGCGGCCGGTATCTCCCGCCGCCCGCGACAGTGGCCGCGCCAACCCCTGAAACGACGCAACAAGTCACCCCGCGAACGATCGCCGGTAGCGGGCCACCCCGCGATCCCGGAGCATTGGCAACCGTTTCGACCTGAGGCTAAAATGCGAACGCCGGAACCTGCTGGCCGAACCTTCGCCGAATGCCTGGAGAGCCCTCGGTCTCCCTCGGCAACCGGTGGCGGCCGCCCCCGCGATCAGGAGCCCTTCCGGAGGGATGGAAGCCCGCGAAGGAGCTGCCCATGTCCAGGAACATCGTCCAGACGAAAACCGCGGCCGCGGCGGATCCGATGACCGATTCCCCCAAGGCGCGACTCTGCAGGCTGAGCCCCCTCCTCGATCGGGCCATGCAGCACCTCAGATACACGCAAGGAAAACACTGGGAGGGCGCGACGCCGCACGACAAGTACGTCAGCGTCGCCATGGCTGTACGCGACCTGGCGGTCGAGCGGATGATCAAGACCCAGGCGGCCTACGTCGAGCAGAACGTCAAGCGCGTGTACTACCTCTCCCTGGAGTTCCTCCTCGGCAGGCTCCTGCGGAACAACCTGGTCAACCTGGGTCAATACGACGATTTCTGCAATACCGTCCAGACCCTGGGCGGCGATCTGGAACGCGTCCTGGAGGTCGAGCCCGACCCGGGCCTGGGCAACGGCGGGCTCGGACGGCTGGCGGCCTGCTACCTGGACTCCGCCGCCACGCTGGGATATCCGGTGTACGGCTACGGCATCCGATACCAGCACGGCATCTTCGAGCAGCAGATTCGCGACGGCTGGCAGGTGGAAAAGCCCGAGTATTGGCTGATGTACGGAACACCGTGGGAACTGGTTCGGCCGGAATTCACCACGCTGGTCCGGCTTCGAGGCCGAGTCGAGCACGGCTTCGACCCGCACGGACGCTATCGCCCCAAATGGGTCGATTACACGACCCTGCTCGGCGTGCCGTACGACATCCCGATCGTCGGATACGAAAGCGGCATCGTGAACAT
>JAPKGY010000347.1 GCA_026647385.1 Phycisphaerae bacterium
CGACCCAGCCTTTGTCCTGGCGAAATGGTGACCGTCTCCGGGCTTTTCACACACCCTCTGAAAGAACACGCGACCCCTACCTTGGAGGACCCCTCCCTGGGTCGGCGCCGGCGATGACACTTTCCAGATCGGCTCGGGTCCCGGCGTGCTTAAGCCTCAAAGCGGGGCAAGCCGCCTTCACAGCACTGAGAAGGCGGCCCGGGTGGCTGGGGCGCGGGTATTCGGACCCTTGATTCGGAGATCTGCCGGGCTCGCGGGTGGGGTCATTGGGGGAGGCCGACCACCGTGGGCCGGGCACCCTCCAGCGGGTGCCGGCCTTCCCAACTGTTAGAACCAGCCCTGCGCCGAGTCTCGCGGATGGGAAGTCCGGGTTGTTTCCTGTCGGACGCCTGCCAGAGTCCACCAACCACAAGGTAAGCTCCCGCAACAGGTTATAGCGGAAAAAAGTCCCGGAAACGGGGCGTTTGGATTCAGGCGCGCGGTTTGGCGCGGAGTTTGCCCGTGAATCGGTGTGAGAGCTGTCGGCAGGAGGGATTCTACCCATCTGCACGAACATGGTGTTCCTAAGACGGACCGTCCTGTTGCGGTCCGCGGTTCGCAAACAAAGTGGAACCTTCCGGAGGATCGTGGTTGCGCTTCGCGAGGATCCTCGAAGGTTTCGAGGTGTTGGTTTGCTCGGGAGGAGATGCAGCATGGTGGCCGTTTTGTTGCTCGCAGCGGTCTCAGGGGCGTTGGGTCAGACCTCGAACCTCACATACGATGCGACTTTCGACGCGGAGCTATGGGGACCGGGACGGTTGGCGCCCGCGCCGGGGGGCGGGGTCTATGTGACCGATCCCGCCTTCGGCGTCGTGCGTCAGTATGCAAGTGACGGCGCGCTGGCGGGCAGCCATGCGGTCCCGCAGTTGCCGGTCGGCATCGCCGTGCATCCCGACGGCCGGATCTTCATATCCCGCCGCGACGGGGCGATCGGCATCTACGATGCGGCGTTCACCGCGCTGGGGGTGCTCAATCCGGCGCCGGCCGTGTTGGTCCAGCCGAACGACCTGGCGATCCATCCGGTCACCGGGGAGGTTTACGTGGCGGACAGCGCCGCGAATCAGATCCTCGTATTCGACGGGACAACCGGGACTCTGGTTCGTATGTGGGGCTTGAAAGGCTCGGACCTGAGCAACTTCGAGTCACCGCAGGCCATCGCGATCGATCCGGTCCGCGACCACGTGATCGTGGCGGACGCGGACAATTTCCGCGTTCAGGTCTTCGATACGGCTGGCATGCTGCAATTCAAGTTCGGCTATCGCATTCTGTACCTGCCGACGAGCCAGGTGGCGTGGTTCCCGCGAAGCGAAGGTCTGGCGGTGGACGGCTGCGGGAACATTTACGTGGCGGATGCGTTGATGGGCACGATCCGATCGTTCAGTCCGCTGGGCAAGGAATTGAGTGCGACCTTCCAGCCGCTGGCTTCGTTCGGCACCGGGCTGGGCCAACTGCGCGTACCGTGCGATCTGCTGATCGAGGGCGGTCGGCTGTTTGCCGCCAGTTCGAACAATTCGGCGATTGAGGTCTACACGGTGTCTTGTTCACCGGCCCAGGCCCCGGCCGGCCCGCTCTTCGCTCAGGATTCCGACGAAGGCACGGGCCAGCCCCTCGACGGGAGCGGCGAGGCCGGCGCAAGCCCGGCGGTTTCCAAGATGGCGGGGCCCTACGCCTTCCCGCTCCAGCCCCCGCACCTGCCGAACTATCCGTACACGTGCAGCCGCTGCCACGACGCGGATGGGGCCCCGGCGGGCGGCATGCTGACGTCCGCGGGTCAGGAGAACCTGTGCCTGTCCTGCCATACGTCGACGGGCCACGCGCTGCATACGGCGATCGCTGGAGGGGACAAGACGGTGAGCCACCCGTGGGGCGTGCCGGCCTCGAACTCGAACGTACCCGGGCCGGCACCTCAGAGCGAACTGGCCTTGCACCTGGACAACGGGAACATCCGTTGCGGCACGTGCCACAATCCGCACGAAAGCCCGGCGGGCGACGACGCCAAGTATCTGCGTCGTTCGGTGCGGGACGCCGCGTTGTGCGGCGAATGCCACGCGGAAGCGGCTCAATGGCAGTTGGCCGGCCACGCGGACGAACATGCCGACCCCTGGAGCCATTACGACTGGAGCCAGCCGAGCCGGGCCGCCTGCCGCCAGTGCCACTCGGGCAACGGCTACATCGACTATTCGGAAGGCGTTGCGAGCGCCAATCAGCGAGGAGACTTCCGCGTCGCGGACTGCCTGGTTTGCCACTCGGCGCACGGCAAGCCGCAGGACGAGCAGTTGTTGCGGATCTTCGGAAGCGCGAAAGTGGCGTCCACCGGTCAGATCATCGCCAACAAGGGGGCGTCGGCCACCTGCATCAGTTGCCACAACGGCCGGAGCGCCCCGCCCGCCACGCAGAACACCACTACCTCGGTGAGCACACCCCACTACCTGCTGGCCGGCGTGATGATGGAAGGGATCAACGCGGTCACCTTCGGCCACACGCTTCAGAACTCGCCGCACACGGCCGTCGCCTCGTGCGTCGACTGCCACATGGCCCCGACGCCCGCGCCGGGACAGCCGGGGGCCGGCAAGGTTGGCGGACATACGTTCAAGATGAAGGTGACGGACGCGACCGATCCGGACTACGGTTTTGAGAACGCGGTCAACGCCTGCCAGAGCTGCCACCCCGGCCTGACCACCCTGAACCGCACGGCCTTCGCCGACTATGACGGCAACGGTGCGACCGAAGGGGTGCAGGACGAAGTGGCCGGGCTCATGGCCCTGGTCCTGGGCCAACTGCAGGCGCGTGGCGCGGTGCAACTGGCCGGCTATCCGTATTGGGATCTCAACGGTGTTCCCTCGGCCGATCGCCCGCTCGTGAAGAATGCCGTCTGGAACTGGGAGTACGTGGACAACAGCGCGGATCTGGGCATTCACAACACGGCCTTCGCGGTGGGCCTGCTCCAGGTGACCTACAAGCAGCTCGCGGGCGCGGACGTGCCCGGCGGGTTCCTGAGGTATTCGACGCCGATCGCGTCGTTGTCGGGGACTCACGTCGCGATCACCCAGGTCAACGGCGGCGTGCCGGTTCAGCCGGGTTCGGCGTTCAGCGTGAACTTCGCGGTGACCGACGACAACGGGGCGACGATCCCGCGTGCTTCGCTGGATCGCCTGCAGGTCGGCGTATCCGGGCCCGCGAGCAACTACCAGCGGGTGATCGTCCAGGAAGGCAACAACATCGTCCAGAACCCGGACGGATCGTTCACCTACACGCGGGCGGCGTTCCCGACGGTTTACGCCGCTCCGCTGAACGACTCGCCGGCGCTGACGCAGGGCGAGTTGACCGGACAGCCGCTGCTGGACGGCACGTACACCGTGTGGATCGAGGCCCGCCGTTCGTTCGGTTCGATTCGCAAGGCGGGCGACGCCACGGCGGATTTCGTGGTCGACGGCGACGGGGCCAGCCCGCCGGCGGTCGCCCATCGCGAGGTGGTCAAACGCGAGACGTGCAACAACTGCCACAACGACCTGCGGCTGCACGGCAACAACCGGTATGCGGTCACGGCGTGCGTGTTGTGTCACACGGCCGGTTCGGAGGATCGGGTCACCAACCCCGCGTCCACACCGGGCCTGACGATCGAGTTCCACGATATGATCCACCGGCTGCACCACAGCAGCAGTCTGCCGCGTCTGGCCGCCACCGCCAACAGCGCCGATCCGTATCGCTACGTCATCCGGGGCTTCGGCGGAGCCGAACTCGATTTCTCGCACATCGGGTTCCCGGTCCTGCCCAACGGCGTCATGAAGTGCGCCGCCTGCCACGAAGGTGCCGCCCAGAGCGGGCGGATCTACACCACGATCACGCGGGCGCGGTGCAGCACGTGTCACGATGACATCGATTTCACCACGGGCACGATTCTGGACACGAGCAACCCGTCGGTTTCCGGCGGTCTGCTGACCCAGGCGGACCTGAGCAACCCGGCCTATCGCGTGGCTCCGGGCGGCATCACCCACGCGTTCATCGACGACACGGCCTGCACCGCCTGCCACGGAATCGGCGCGCCGTGGGACGTCCAGGACGCGCACCAGTTCATCACCGATCCCGAGAAGGAAGGCCTCCAGCCGGCGATCGAGATCGTCTCGGTGACCGGGATGACCGGCGGCGGCGGGACGTACTTCCAGGCGGGCGACCGTCCGCGGGTCCGGTTCAAACTCCGTAACAACGCGGCCGATCCGCTCCAACTGATCACCAACAACAAGTCGGTGGCGGACAGTCTCTCGTTCATCGTCGCGGGCCCGACCGCGCTGTACCAGACGATTATTCCGGCGGTCACCCCGTGGAGCAGCGGCAAGCTGAGCGCGAGCGTACCGGCGGCGGACTGGATCGACAATTTCGCGGTGGACGGAACGTATACGTACGTGATGGCGGCTTTGCCGGCCACGTTCCCGGCCCAGATCTACAGCATCGGCCAGGCACCGGCGAGCCAGATCTATCCGTTCGAGGGCGACTGGGGCCAGCAGTATACGGCGGCCGGGACGCCGCTCGGCGCCGGATCGTACACGGTGATCGCGTACGGGCGGCGGCTGGCGAGCGACAACGCCACCCGCGAGCCGATCACGACCGGCACCTACGACTTCGCGTTCGGGGCGGCCGGCCCGATCGAGCCCTACGCGGGAACGGTCGAGACCGCGAGCTGCAACGCCTGCCACAACAATATGGCGTTCCACGGCAACCAGCGCGAGGGCGTCAGGAGCTGCCTGGGCTGCCACACGGCCGGCGCGCAGAACCGCAATACCGGCCAGAGCATC
>JAPKGY010000348.1 GCA_026647385.1 Phycisphaerae bacterium
GTGACGTGCACCTCCATATCGGGATCATCGTGGAGCTGCAAGGCGATGATTCCGCCGCGAGGGGCGGCGGGATCCTTCTCGACGTAATCGGCGGTGACGGCGCCGTTGAGCTTGAGAATGATGCGATCGCCGCGGGCGGTGACCTCTAATTCGTTCCATCCGAAGAAATCGGCGTTGAGTTCGCCCTTGCCCGTCCAGCCGTCGACGAGGCGGCGCCGGCCGTTCTGCTCGTGGAGGTTGCCCCAAGCCTTCACGGCGGCGTCGGCCTGGTAGCCGGCGACTTCATAGTCGGGCAGTTCGCGGCTGCGGAATTGCACTCCGCTGTTACCCCGAACGACGCGGATGTCGCAGCGCAGGATAAAATCGGCGAACGGCTTCTCGTGGATCGCGTACGACTTTTTCTTGTAGTCCGCCGGCGTCCGGCCGACGATCATCCCATCCCGGACCGCCCAGAGCCCCTTATCGAATCGCCAGCCGTCGAGCGTCTTGCCATCGAACAAAGGTACAAAACCCTCCTTGCGTTCGAGTTCGCTGGACATCGTGGGCGGACCCAGTCTGCCGGCCGCCCATCGGATGCCGTTGGCCAGCAGCGTCAGATAGGTCCGGTCCACCTGCGACTGGGCGTCGTGCCCGTAAAGCGTGGTGAAGACCCGGGCGCCCAGATAGCGACTGGTCCAGACGAAGGGTTCGGGCGCCGGGTGCCCCGCGTGCGGCTTGACGCTCATGACCAGCACGCGCCGCGTGCCGGTGAACTCCTTCATCGTGTAAGCCTCGTCGGTAAGGGAGAAATGCTCCGGCACGCCCCGGGTGATCGGATGCCCGCGGTCGACGACCACCGACTCGAACGGGCCGAAGGGATCGTGCTTGTCGAACACTCCGCCGACGACCTCCCGCCACACAGGCCAATCCTGAAAGGACCAGATCGCACAGTGCATCAAGACGATGCCTTTCTTGCGGGCGAGGTGATCGAGGATCGCCTTGCGTTGCGGGTCGGTGAGGCCCTTCTCGTAGCAGCAGTTGAACGCGATCACATCGACATCGGCCAGGGTAGCGTCGTCAAAATCGGCTGAGTCGGCCGTGACCCGGACCCGGATGTCGCCCGGCTTGCCCAGAGTCTCGGCCAGCGATCGCGGCAGCCCGTCGTAATCGTGGGCGACGCCGCCGACGTACATCAACACCTGAACGGGGCCGGGCTGGGACGCAGGCGATTCCGCAGGAACCGACGACGCGAGTAAGCCCGCCACAGCCCCGGAAATCAAGGTGGCCACCCGTGATCCGTGCTGTCTTTTCATGACATACTCCCTCGCTTGTGATCTGACGTGAAGGGTAAGTCAGAGCCGACCGCCCGACAAGTACCGCGTCTGGGCGACCCGGGGGCCAAGGTACTATACTGCGGGGACCTTCCCTGCCCGTGGAGTGAAGACGCGGGCGGGCCATGGGGAGAACGCGCTTGCCGATCCGTCGTCAATGGTCGACCCCGTCGCGGGCCTTTTGGGCCCTGGTGCTGGCCGCGCCCGCCGCCTTGGCTGGGCGCCTCCCGTCCGCTGATTTCTTCCGACTCAAGACGCCCGACGGACAGGCGCACATTCAGCAAGCCTCGGATCTCTGCTTCGGCCAAGTGGGCCGATACGACGGGCTTTGGATCGCTCCGGACCGCAACTCCGGCGATTCCGGCAACAAGATCTTCCTGATCGGCAGCCGCGATCTTGCAATCTTGAAGCCCGGCGATGACGCGAAGGCAACGCTTGCCTTTCCCGTCACCGGGCCGGTGGGGGGCTGGAGCCAGTTCAACTCCCGACACACGGGGATCAAGCCGGAGATCCTGGCTGACCTCCGCGACGAGTTCGAGAACCTCGCCCGCGGGCGCACGCCGATCCTCGACTTCGAAGCCATCGCCATCGGGCTGCGGACCTTGCCGCCGTATGGTCGGCCGGCCGACCGGCGGCCGCAAACCGGCCATGAGTTCCCAGCCCCCTCCACACAAACGACCGACCATCGCATCGCCGATGAAATCGCTCCTTCCACAAAGCCGGCCTTGACCACTCCCGATCCGTCGCGCGCGGCGTTGTTCGTGGTCACCGAACAGCCACGCTCGATCGTGCTCGAACTCGAACTCCTCGACGGTGAGCATCCGCGGCTCGCGTTGGCGAATTGTTTCTACTATACGGAACAACCCGGGGACCGCGGCGAGGACGCCAACGACGGCCTGGAGGGCATCGCGTGGTCGGGCGAGCCGGGCCGCTTCTTCGTCTGCGAGGAAGGCACCCGACCTTTCCGCCCCGGCGACACCATGCACTACTTCGATCAGCCGCGATTGATGCGGGCCCTTCTGCGGAACGGCTCATGCCAGATCGAGGAGCCCTGGTCGACGCAGGCCACTGCCTCCGTTCGGTCCCGGCGCGGCGAGCCGTCGCAATCGCTCAATGCCCTGACGCGGCTCGACGATCGCACGCTCGCAGCCGTCGATCGCAACGGCGGCTGGATCCTGGCGATCGACATCACGACCGGCCGGGCCCGCCGGTGGATCAGTCTTTACGACCCCCAAGGCCTCAATTTGCGTCAGCGACTCTCGCGTTTCCCCCAGCCGCGGCACATGCCTTACGTCAGTATAGAAGGCATCGCCCGGGACGACCGCGGAAACCTCTGGCTGTGCGACGACCCGGCCATGCCCGAGGGCTTTCGCGAGTCGTGCCTGATTCGAGTATCAGCCCCGCCGCTGCTGCCTGAGCCTTAACGGGGTTGGCCGGGGCGGCCGATCCAGGTTTGCGGTATCGCTGATCCTCCCGATAGATGACATACAACCGACATCGAATGGCGAATGCTTGATGCGCAATGTCTCATGTCCTCAAACCGACCGATTCGGGGATGAAAGAGCCGCGGGCTTCATCGCTCCGACGGAGGCAATCGATCCGTTTGAGTCATGCCCGGGGAAACGCCAAGCCCCAATGTCGAAGATCCGTCGTGGTCGCCGGTGCGACCGCGGCGGGACGAGTCTCCGTATGGAGCGGCTGTCGGCAGGGCATGGAACGGTGGATTGGAGATTTGAGATCTCACGCGGGAGGGTTTTCGACGAATTGCGGCGTCCGCCGGGAATCGCGGGCTGGAGATTGAGGATTTCAGCCGAAAAGCACGTCTGGCGAGTTCGCGTCCGGTGGAGTCTTGATGCGTGGAAAGAATGGCGTTCCCGACGGGAAGCGATTCGGTCGATCGCTCCCGCCGGGAACGCCGGTTTTGACTTCAATCATCTGGACCGTGTGAACGGTCCGTGACGATCAGGGCGCGGGCGCCCGTCCGAGTGGGCACTCCCGCTCGTTGAGGCTCGAGAGCTCGTCCTTGAGGGCCTCATACTGCTTCTTCGTGCCCGGGTATACCGCATTGAACGCGTCGATAACCTGTTGCGGCGTCATCCCGAAGTTGACGTCGCTCGACGCGGAATTCAGCAACGCAGCCACCGTGTGCCGTCCCAGGGCCGTCAACCCGCCGCCGCCGGTGCTGAGCACTTGCAGCAGCGTCTTGCCCGGGAAGGCATTCTCGAACACCGCGGAGAACTGGGTGTTCGGAGTATACGGAGGCGTCCAGTTGCCGAAGTGCTGCGGCTGCTTCCAGTAACCCGGCGTGCAGCCTTCGCGGGCGCACGGATTACTCGCACACAGAACACCCGGACCCTGCGGGTCGCCGCCCAGATCCGCACAGCACAGCGGATCCATATCGGCACACGTCCCGTCCGGCAAGCAGCAGGCCTGGATCTCGGTGCAGAGCGTACCCGGACCCTCGGGGGTCCCACCCGCCTGCGTGCAGCAGATCGGGTCGGTCGAGATGCACGTGTTGTCAGGCAGGCAGCAGGCTTCCGGCGGAGAGCAGGCCGAACCCGGACCGCCGGGCGTGCCGCCTTGATCCTCGCAGCACAACGGATCCATATCGACGCAACTCCCGTCCGGCAGACAGCAGGCCTGTACTTCCGTACAGGCGGTGCCGGCGCCTTCCGGCGTTCCGCCGATATCCTCGCAGCACAGCGGGTCGAGCATCACGCACGTGTTGTCCGGCAGGCAGCAGGCCTGCACTTGCGTACAGGCGGTGCCGGCACCCTCGGGTGTGCCGCCGATGTCCTCGCAGCACAACGGATCGAGCATCACGCACGTCCCGTCGGGCAGGCAGCAGCCTTGAACCTCGGTGCAGGCCGTCCCCGCGCCCTCCGGTGTGCCGTCAAGGTCCTCGCAGCACAATGGATCCAGCATCGTACAGGTGCCGTCAGGCAGGCAGCAACCCTGGACTTCCGTGCAGGCGCTACCTGGACCCTCAGGCGTGCCGCCCTGATCCTCGCAGCACAGCGGATCCATCGTCACGCACGTTCCGTCCGGCAGACAGCAAGCCTGGACTTCCGTGCAAGCGCTGCCCGGACCCTCGGGTGTGCCGCCCGCGTCTTCGCAGCACAGCGGGTCGAGCATCACGCAGGTGTTGTCCGGCAGGCAACAGGCCTGGACCTCGGTGCAGGCCGTGCCCGCGCCTTCCGGAGTTCCACCCTGATCTTCGCAGCACAGCGGGTCGAGCATCACGCACGTCCCGTCGGGCAGGCAGCACGCCTGGACCTCGGTGCAGGCCGTGCCCGCGCCCTCCGGTGTGCCGCCGATATCCTCGCAGCACAACGGATCGAGCATCACGCACGTCCCGTCGGGCAGGCAGCACGCCTGGACCTCGGTGCAGGCCGTGCCCGCGCCTTCCGGTGTCCCGCTCGCATCCTCGCAGCACAGCGGATCCAGCATCGTGCAGGTCCCATCAGGCAGGCAGCAGCCCTGGACTTCGGT
>JAPKGY010000349.1 GCA_026647385.1 Phycisphaerae bacterium
GTTCTTGATGGCAAAGGCGTCCGAGCGCCCGTGACCGATGAAGACCAGCCCGTTCACGCCCAGCATGGGAGCCGCGCCCTGCTCGCCCGGGTCCATTAACTTTTTCAACGACTACGACCTGGTGACCGAGGGCTGTTGTGGCGATGTCGTATATGATCTGGTAACGGAGGGGTGCTGCGGAGGAGTGGTCTATGATCTGGTGACCGAAGGATGCTGCGGCGAGGTGATCTACTCGCATGCGAGCCAGGGCTGCTGCGGAGATACGGTCTACGATCTGGCGACGCAGGGCTGCTGTGGCGACACCGTCTATAGCTACGCAACGCAGGGGTGCTGCGGTGACCAGGTGTACACGTTTGCCACCCAAGGCTGCTGCGGAGAGGTCGTATACAGTTTCGCTACTCAAGGCTGCTGCGGAGAGGTCGTATACAGTCTCGCCACTCAAGGCTGCTGCGGGGAAATCGTTTATAGCTCCGCGACCCAGGGCTGTTGCGGCAATACAGTGTATGAGCTGAGCTCTCAGGGATGTTGTGACGGGAATGTGTATAATGCCTCCACGCAGGGGTGCTGCAACGGCGCGATCTATGACCTGAGTGCGAGCGGTTGCTGTGGGAACCAGCTGTACAATCTCGCGACCCAACGGTGTTGCGACGGGGTGGTCGTACAGGGAACCAGTTGCGGGGGAGGCGGAAACGGAGGAGCGTGCAGCATTGCGGCGGAATCGATCCTCCAGGACGGGCCCCGGGACAATGCTTGGACGCCCCTGCCCGACGGTGGGGCGGTTTATGGCGGGTCGATACCGCCCACAGCCGATAATCTGAAGCTGACCGCGAAACTGACTTCGGGTGCGCCGGTCAGCCTGTACACATGGTCAGCGACGCCTTCGGGGATTTTCACGCCGCCGACCCCATCCGCCAATGCGAACGTATGGGATGTTGGGGACATACCCCCGGCTCCGGGAATCGTCACGTTCCAGTGCATAATCAAACCGCAATCCGGCAGCGACTGTACGGCCACTTTCAAGGTTGAGATTGGCGTTCGGACCGATGATGTCATTCTGGTGGGATGGATCAATCCGGCGGCGATCACCCTGCCTCCCCCGATTCTCGTCGCTCCGGGCATCGTCGCAGCCATGCCGGTTACCGGCCCTCCGGCCACCACAGGTGGGATGCTGGCGTGCAACGCCATCATGGGGCAGCTGACGGCCGGCTTGACGACGATAGCCACTCCAGCCATCGTCACCCTCACTCCGGTTGACCGGACGTACATACTGAACTGGGCTTTCATGTACGGGGGCAATACGAATCCGCTGCTTGTTCTTCCGGGCGGCAATTTCCTGCTCGCCGATGGGATCATCGGTTACTCGAAGGTCAATCTCTTCGCGAACACGCCGACCAATTACAAGATGTTCAACCACCTGCAGATTCGGTACTTGCTCTCGCCCAGCGGAGGATTCAAGGGGACGCCGCACGCCATAAGATCGGGAGCCAGGATCGGAACCACGGTGAGCCCTTGTGACGGAAGCCTGTGGGCAGGGCAGGCGGCCGCCCTGAACGGATGGAAGGGCGTTAACCCGGGCAACAGCCGGTTCTCGCAGATCAACGACGGGAGCCCGGACGCCCTCGCGGTCATGGCCATCAATGTCCTGACCGGCAAGAATCTCGGCCCGGGGGCCACGCCGGTCTTCTGGGAAGATATTGGCTCGTGCATAAGGTTTACGGCTTCCGCCGCTACAACGCCGATCGTCGCCGTTCAGCCTTATCCAACCTACATTGAGTTTTGGAACGGAGTGCCCGTCGCCACTTACCCGCAGGCGCCTGCACCCATCGGGAATTTTGCCACGAATCCGCACCCCTTCGGGACGGTCCCCTGCTTGCTGAACGGCACACCGGGCGGCCGATGCGGGAATGCGGGTCCGCCGGCGGATCCATCTGCCAGGATTCCACCTAGCGGCTATACTGTTCCATAGAAAGGACTTCTCCATGTGTTCCAGAGCAGATACCAGGCCGACATGCCTCATGCGATGCGTTGCGAAGGCTCTCCTTGGGGCGGGCGTGGCGGTGTTGCTCGCTACGACGCACGCCGCAGCCCAGGACGCTCGACGAGACCCGGAAGCCACGAGTAGTATGAAGTCTTCCGATCTCGTCCGCTTGGTGTGTAATGAGCAGACGCCTATGGAGACCCGCGCCGCAGCGCTGGCAGCCCTGCTGGATAGGGCCCCCGACGAAAGGACTCAGGCCCTGTCCGAGGTCATCACGAAGGCGGATGAGGATTTCGCCGCAACTGCGGCACGAGCCGCGCTATACGGGCGGATCTGCGACGTCTCGCAGGCGGTGGTAAAACGCCCGTCGGGCTGGTCACCGCGCAACCAGGTTACGCTTGTGGAGCCTTTGTTCAACGATCCGAAAATCCTTCGTGATTTGCCGAGCGTGCTCGAGATTCCACGGCAAATCGTGGGCGACGTGCTGGCGGGCGGGCGCCCGGGCCAAGTGCCTCAGGAAGACCAGTTTCTGGGTACCGCAACCGATCAAGCTGCCCTCATCCTCGGCACCGCCAGTCAGAATCCGGCAGACCAGAAACTGCTGCAAGCCGCGCTCGCCAAGGAGGCACACTCGCGCGGCTTGTGGCTGGCCCGGGCATGGATCGGCGGGCTGACCGACGCGGAAGCCTCCTTGGCGAAGAAGGTATACTCCGATGCGAGTCTCCCGGTACCGGTGCGTGTCGCGGCGGCTGTTGCGGCCGCACCCAAGGACCCGGATGCCGATGCGCTCGTTCGGTCGAGCGTCGCCGATCTGCTCGCGAAGTTCGGCGATACGGAGTCCGCGGAAGCCTTGCTCAGCCAGATGAGCTCCGACAATCCGCAGGTCGTCGGGCAGCGCTTTCTGGATCTCATGAATCGGTTGTCGGTGGTAGGCTCCCTTCGATTCCTGAAGACGCAGTCCGCCTCCGATCTCACTTTTTCCGCTTTGAAGGTCGCCAATAAGGACATTCGGCGTATCGCCGCGATGGTTGCGGCCGTGCGCTGGCCCGAGCGGCTTATCCAGGAGGCTCCTAAGGATCTCTTGGCGGAGCCGAATTCAGATTGCGCCGCGCTGATCGTATCCCGTCGACCTGATTTGAAAGGCGAGGTAACCAAGCGGGTGCCCTCTTCGGAGCTGGCGGCTGCATCGAAACGTCTCCACGAGCGGGGCGACCTGGTCGCCTCCGGATACGTCGGCGTGATAGGGGATCGGTGATCGCTCCGCGGAGTCGGTGAAGATTGGCCCGAATGCGGCCTTCTCGCGCGACAGGCTTTCGACCACCATCGTCGGCGGAAGAAAAGCGCGGCCGAGCATCCGGGTATGGCCGGTAATCGCAACGCCGCAGCCCGATCGGAGGTCCTCGATGCGCTGTGTAGCGATCCGTACGCACGTCTATGTGCCGAGTTGTGCCATTCTGTGCGTGTTGTTGCCTTGGTGTCGCTCCGCGTCCGCCTCGGAACTCCTGGGGCCGGCGAGTTCAACCGCTCCTGTAACTCCGGCGCCCGGCACACCGTGCCTTCACGTCAGCGAAAGAGTACACGATTTCGGTTCAACGTGGGTGGGTGATCCGCTGGTCCATGCCTTCACGATCACCAATGGCGGTAACGCCCCCCTTCAGATCCATCACATAAAGCCGGAGTCCAGTTGTGTTAGCGTCGGGACACACCCCTCCCAGCTCAGGCCCGGCGAGTCCGCCGAGGTCCGCGTCACTCTCAACAGCCGCGTATTGAGGGGGGACTACGACAAGCGAGTTTCTGTTTTCTCCAACGACCCGTCGGCCGCCGAGACGGAACTGCGCGTTACCGGCAACTGCAGGCATTATGTCGCGGTAGATCCGCCCAGGGTTGACTTCGGGCAAATAATCGAAGAAACACCCGTGTCGCGCAATCTGACGATCACCAATCACGCGGATTCCCCTTTGATCCTGCGGCTCCAGCAGGCACCGAGCGATCCGTTTCGTTGCGTTCTCATCGAACGCGAGGCCGGCAGATCGTTCGAACTCCAAGTCACAACGGTTCCACCTTACCGGCGGACGGGGCTTCTTCGAGAAGTCATTCTTCTGAGTACCAACATTGAGGCCGAAAAGACGATTGCCATTTCCGTCATGGCGATTCTGCCTGGCACACTGCAGATTGAACCGCCATCGATCAGCATTCCCCCCACGGAAGTTGCGCGGCAACCAAACGAACTCGTTCGATCCGTTTCAGTGATCGGCCACTTCGCTTCACCGCTCCGTATTGTTGAAGCCACGGTGGACGATCCCCGTATCACGGTTCGAGTCCATGCGCAGTCACCGGGCACGCGCTACACAGTCACGGCCCATTTTCCGCCCGAATACCGTCTGCCCGATGGGGGCCGAACAATACTGCTGAAGCTGGACGACCAGGAAAACCCGTTCGTTCGCGTCCCGATTCGGACGGCAACAATCGGCGGCGTCCGCCCCAGCACGCAGGGGGTAGTAGGCACGGTCGCGACACGGCCGACCTCGGTCTCCGGACCCGACGCGAGCGGCGTGCCGCCGATCAGTCAAGCATCGAGACCCATGAGGCCTGCGGAAATGCTGATAGGCAAGCCCGCACCGATGTTCCGCTTTACCACCGCGAACGGCGTCACGCTGTCCAACGAGTCTATTGCCGGACAAATCTGCATCCTCAACTTCGTCGCACCCACCTGTGGCTTCTGCAAACAGCAGATGCCGAAGCTGGAGAAACTGCGCCCCGCCTACGAGGCCAAGGGTGTGCGGTTTGTTAACGTCTTTGAAACGATGGGAAAGAAGACC
>JAPKGY010000035.1 GCA_026647385.1 Phycisphaerae bacterium
GCGGAGATCGCTCAAGCCGGGGAGCGGATCAAGCAACAGCAGCCCGACGGGTCGTGGTGCTACGAGCCCTCCATTACCGACGAGCAGGGGCTGGGCTTCCTGTACGCGCCCCCCTGGAACAAGGTCATTGCACCGTCCGGAACCAAGAGCCAGGGAATCACCGCCGGCGAATTGGCCGGGCTCTTTTCAAGCACCCTGATCACCAACGATCCCACCTCGCTGGCGGCCGCCATGAAGGGGCTCGAGCACCTCGACGCCTACGCCATACCGTTCGTGTATCGTCAACCGGAGTGTCCGCCCTCGCCCTCGCTCCACGGCGCCTATTTCGCCCTGCGCTGCCACCTCATCGCCTACCGGATCACCGGCGATAAAAAGCACCTGGACCGGGCCGTCTATTGGGCGAAGACCGGACTCCCCTTCATCTATTTCTGGGCCTTGCCCGCCGAGCCGGTTCAACGCGGCTACATCCCGCTCGCGGAAAAGCCGCGCGTCACCGCGGAGGAGTTGTACGCCGACAGCCGCCGCCAGGCCATGCTCTACGGCGGGCTTTACGGCTATGGCTCGAGTCAGTTCAGCCATCATTGGTTCGGCATCCTGGTGCAGTGGATCGCGCTGGTCTATGCGGACGATTTGACGGCCTTGGCCGATTACGACCAGAGCCTCCCCTGGAGCACGATCGCCGATGGCATCGTCACCAGCGCCATGTGGCTCGCGTACGATAAGCCGCCGTTCGCAGGCCATCTGCCCGATGCGTTCAATCTCGATCTGTGGACGCCGAGCGGGCCGGCCATCGGGCCGCACTGCATGCTGCAGGCGATCCTCAGGCAGTATCACGGCTGGGACTGGCGGCCGAAGACGGTCGTCCTGCGGGCGGAAGATCAGAGATGCCACCTCACGTCGACCTTCCCACCGTCCAACCCCGAGTTCGCGAAAGGCAACCTGAGTTTTACGCTGAACGATCCGCAATGGCCCCACGTCCGGGCGATCATCGCGGGCGTCGGCCAAAACCCGCAAGTCGCCGTCGATGGCCAACCGCTCCAACACGCCGACGACCTCGAATCCGCCGAAGAATGCTGGTCCCCAGGCCCCGCCGGCCTGACGCTCCTGAAGGTCAAACAGAAAACCTCGCCACGCCGGGTCGCGATACGCTTTTAGGGAACCGCAGTCTCGTCGTGTCGCAGACCCGGTCCGACCACCCGCGCGGCCGCAGGGCCTCCGTCCACGCCGGCAGTTCTCACACATCAGCATAAACCCCTGCCAACCAATAAGTTACAGGTCCAGGGCCGCGGGCTTGCCGGCGACCCGAGGTCGTTTTGATCCGCGCTGCCACGCAGGAATCAATTGAAGATAATCGCACATCGCCGGGCTCCGACCGCATACAATGGACTGCAGCGGGGCACCACGGGAAAGCAAACCGGTGTCGCGGGTTCGGTGAGGGTGAACACGGGGAGAAGTCCGTGCGGAGAAGACGTGCAGGTTGCGCGGTCGGTCTTGCTCTCGCCTTCGGCGCGCTAACCGCCCCGGCCGACGTGCAAGTAACGCTCAATCCGGCGGTCCAATACCAGACCATCCAAGGTTGGGGCGCGTCGCCTTGGCTGCCGAACTGGGTGACCCCCTCGATGCGGGAGGAGATCATCCGCGAGGTCGTCGACGACCTGGGACTCACTCGACTTCGCGTCGAACCTCCCGCGGGCAATGCGGCCGAGACGCGGCGATGGGAGTGGTTTAACGACAACGGCAATCCGGAGGACACGAACTGGTCTGCGCTCAACACCGCACCGATGGACGCACTGATCACGCGCTTCGTCATTCCGTTCAGACAGCGGGTTGAAGCGAACGGCGACCCGTTCCAATTCTACGTGAGCCCCTCGTTCTTCGACGGGGGGAGCAGCGGGAGCGTGCCCGTCTGGCTGTTCAACAGTCCCGCCGAGTACGTCGAGTACGCGACTTCGATTCTGCTCCACCTGAAGAATACCCACGGGCTCGCCGCCGATTACTACTGCATCCTGAACGAGGCCGGCAACAACAACCCGTTCTGGGAGACGGCGGTCGCCACGATGATCAAGGCGGTCGGGCCCGCATTTCAGTCGGCCGGAGTGCCTACGCCGATTCAGTTTCCTGAGGCCATCAGCGCCAACACCAGTTGGAGTTTTATCAACGCCCTCAGAAACGATGCCGCCATCTGGCCATACATCGGCCTGCTTTCCTACCACCTCTACGGCACCAACGACCCGCATCGATCCAGAATCCGTGACTTCGGCCTGGCCAGGGGCATCCCCACGGCCCAGACCGAGTACATGAACCTGACCACGACGCACCTTTATGATGACCTGACGCTGGGCGGCGTCTCGGTCTGGGAGATCTACGGCCTGACCAGCCAGCTCACCTACAGTTACAATCGCATCCAAAAAACCGGTCAGTACTGGCCTTTCCGTCAACTCCTGCGCTATGTGCGGCCGGGCGATGTCCGGATCGCAGCCACCTCCGCCGATGCGAACCTCAGGGTCCTGGCTTTTGCCGGAAAATCGAAAATCACCGTTATCCTCTTCAACGGCGCGGGTGAACGCCGCGCGATCATCACTGGACTGCCCGGGGGCGATTACCAGGTCAGCTATACCGTCGGCAGCGCACCCTACCAGGAAACCGGCGTGCAGACGATCGGCGCCGGAGGGTCACTCGGGCTGGACCTGCCCTCGAACGCCGTTATGACCCTCGCTCCCCACCCCGGCACGAACCAGCCGCCCGTTCCCACCACCTGGCAGCCGAGCACGGGTTATCTGATTCAACCGGCCGACAGTGTTACGCTGACCGCCACCGCGACCGATCCCGAGGCAGACCCCCTGTCGTTTGGGTGGTCGGTGACGTCCGCGCCGCCCGGAGCCGACGTGGTTCTCGACTCCGCCGCATCGGCGTCGGCCGTCGCCACCGGTTTGACCGTTCCCGGGGACTACGTATTCACGGTCACCTTCAGCGATCCGAGCCACTCGGTCACACGCGAGGCCAGGGTCACGGTATTCAACCGGAACCAGCCGCCCGTGCCCAACGACGTTCACAACCGCAATCCGGTCCTGGTCACCCTGCCCCAGAGTTCGACGACCCTTCGCGCGGGTTCCTGGGACCTGGAGAACGACCCCCGAACGTATCAGTGGAGCATTGTTTCGCAGCCGCCCGGAGCCGCCGCGAGCCTGGCCACACCCGCAAGCGCAAGCTGCGCGGCCTCCAACATGACCGTGCCCGGCGACTATGTCTTCGAGGTCGCGGTCAGCGATCCGACGCATACGGTGACCCAGCAGCTCACGGTTCCGGTGTATCCGCTCAATACGGCACCGGAAATCACCCCGGCCTCCGGGCCCGTCAGGGTTTTTCCTCCCGCCACCGGAGCGAGTCTCTTTCTTGTGACCAGCGATCCCGACGGCGACACCATCACGCACTGGTGGTCGGTGAAAACCGCGCCCACCGGCACCAAGCCGGCGATCGAGCATCCCGGCTTGCCGAACGCGACCGCCCAAGGGCTCACCAGCCTGGGAACCTATGTCTTCTCGTTGACCGTTATCGACCGTTCGCTGATGTCCAAGGCCGACTTGACCGTCGTGGTCGCGGACCTCCCAAGCTTTGACGTCTTCCTGACCTCCTTCGGGCATGCGACCGGCGAATCAGCCTACAATCCGGACACCGATTTCGACGGCGACGGCGTCGTCACCTTCGTCGACTTTCAGATGTGGCTCGGATACTACCGGAGCGCGGTGGGCGATCCGCAGGCCCCCGCTCCTTTCGAGGTGCTCGGGGATTTCCAGCGCGATGGGGACGTGGATCAACTGGACCTGGACCATCTGAGGCAATGCGAAACCGGCCCGAGCGTGCCCCAGGCGGACCCCGCCTGCCGGGACGCCGACCTGGACCGCGACGGCGACGTCGATCAGGCTGATTTCGGCTACCTCCAGAGATGCATGGCCGGCCCGGATCAACCGCTCGATCTGTCCTGCAAGTACTGACCGGCGGGGACCCGGCGGTACGGGAGAGGCAGTGTCCCGGAACAACCGGCTCCGGGTTCGGTATCAGCGGGCACGTCGCCCGCGAAGGAGAGCAAACACAAATGGTCCCACGGATTCACTGGACCGCATTCGCTCTTGCCGTCCTGAACGCTCCCGCAAGCGTCGGCTCGGCGGCCGTCATCGTCAGATTCGTTCCGCAGGAGCGCATCGTCTCGCTGGGCCAGCAGTTCCAGGTCAAATTGATGGCCGACATTCCTGCCCCGGTCGTCGGCTGGGGGTTGGACGTGAGCTACGACGGCCAGCTTCTCAGCACCAACAGCCTGCCGACGATCGGTCCGCTCTGGTCGCCGGGATACGCACCCGACGGCGACGGTCTGGTCGGATTGGCATTCCCCAACAGCATCGCCGGAAGCGACTTGCTGCTGGCTACGCTCACCTTTGAGGCGCTGAGTACGGGCGAAACTGCCCTGACCGCCGGCATCACCCCCGGCGACCTCACCGAAGGGTTCCCGCTCGACCCTGCGGGTTTCGACGCGATCGCCTTTGAGCCCGCTCGCGTCACCGTCGTACCCGACCCTGCCTGCCTGCTTTTCATGTCACTCGGCACCTTGATCGCATACCGCCCGAGATCGCCCCACCTTCGCCAAGGCCAGGGTTTCCTGAACCGATGACGATAATGGGCACAAGCCGACTCGTCGGCACGACCTAACCGACGTGCCGGCAAACCATACGACTAATCCCGGCGGCCGGACCGCCGAGCCGCTCTCGGAGTGGCGGATATGCCTGGCACCAGCGGGTTGACGGACACACCATCCGAGAGGCCCCGGTACATCCGAAATTCAGCGGCGACTATTGGGGGGCAGTGACCTGGGTGGCAGGGGTCGCCGCGGCGACTCACCATGGCGACCCCTGCTACCCAAGCCCGCCGATTCATGCCACGCTTTTGCGGACGCACCCCCGAGAGACCCCACGGTCTGAGGCGGGGCTTTGCTCGCGAAGCGTTTCCGGGTAGCATCTTTCGCCCGATCGCAGGGAGGCGGCGGCGCGTCCGCCGCGGAGCAGGAGAGCAGAGGGAGAGAACAGGAGCGGGAGAACAGGAGAACGGGAGAGTAACAGAACCGGGCGGAGTGCCAGGCGAGCCGGTTGTTGAACGGGATCGGCACCGGCGGCATGGAAACCTGTTGAAGGAGGATGTTCGATGATCGGTTGCGATATCGGCTCGATGTTCAAGGTCACCGTGGCGGGAGGATCGTATCAGGAAGGACTCACCATCCACCTCCAGGGCGTGCCGCCGGGGCTGCTGATCACCGAGGAGGAGATCTATCAGGACCTGCTGATCCGCAAGCCGGGCCAGGGCGAACTGACCTCCCCCCGCCGCGAGCCGGACATCCCCATCATCTTCAACGGCACCAACGCGGCGGACACCATGCCCGGTTTCACCAACGCATTCCACACAAACGGAACGCCCATGGTGATCCTGATCCCGAACCTCGACCGCCATTTCGAGCACATCGAGCAGTACCAGGTGACCAACCGCACACCCCGCCCGGGGCACGCCTCGTACGCCTCGTACCGGAAATACGACCACTGGGACGACGCAATCGGAGCGGGCATCTTCAGCGGCCGATACACCTCGACGATCGTGGCGGCCGGCGTCGTCGCCAAACGCATCCTCGCCCTGCACGGCGTCCAGGTCACCGCCTACGTGAAGGAGGCGGCCGGCGTCGTCGCGCCCGACGTGCCAATCGAGGAGATCCGCCGCAGGGCTGAAGCCTACCGCACAATCCGCCGCGAGCACGACCCCATCTGGAACTTCGTCTACAAGGAAGGCCGAATCAAGCCCGGCATGCGCTTCCTGGACAAAACACCCATCCTCAAGGAGGTCGAGGACCGCATCGGCACGTTCCCGGCCATTCCCCTCGACGCCAAGGCGATCCGCGACAAATACGGCGTACATCCGGAGCTGTTCTGCCCGGATATCGCGTCGGCTGAGAAAATGTATCAACGTATCATCGAGATCAAGAACGCCGGCGACTCGAGCGGCGGCGTGGTCGAGGTGCAGGCGACCGGTCTGCCGCCCGGCGTCGGCGAACCGGTCTTCCGCAAGCTCGACGGGGAACTGGGCAGAATGCTCAGCATCGGGGCGGTGAAGGCCGTCGAAATCGGCGCCGGCGTGCGGGTCAAGGATATGACCGGTTCGCAGTGCAACGACCAGCTCTTCGCGGAGAAAGGCCAAGTCGTCTTCGGCAGCAACAACGCCGGCGGCATCACCGGCGGGCTGACCACCGGCCAGACGATCGTCGCCCGCCTCGCGGTCAAGCCCACCCCGACCATCAGCAAGGACCAGCACACCGTGGACAAGGTCTCTCGCGAAAGCACGGTCCTGAAGGCGGTGACCCGACGCGACCCGACGCTGGTCGCCCGCATCTGGCCGGTGGCGGAAGCCTTCACCGCGATCATCCTGCTGGACCACCTGATGATGCACTACGGCTACCAGGCGATGTGGCGCAGGTAGCCGCCGAGGCGGAGCCCGGGTTGCAACGCGGTGCCCGCTGTCCTATGCTGGAATCGCGCCAACACCCGCAAGGCCTTGCCGCACGGGCGATTAGCTCAGTTGGTTAGAGCGCCTCGCTTACACCGAGGAGGTCATCCGTTCGAGTCGGATATCGCCCATGGACTCCCCGGTTATCGCCGCCCGCCGGCCCGGGCGGGGGGTGCGCCTTGCTGCCGGTATTGGGTTATTACCTCAGGCTAAACCCTGACTGTCGGCGGCGCGCAATGATTTTACTCATGCCCGATGCTCCACAAGTCCAGCGCCCCGCGGAACTTCGGTCTAAATAGGGTAACCAGGCAACTTCAACCCGCAATTCGTGAGTTGCCCTCCGGGGGTGGACTGCCTAAACTTTTGTGACCGTTAGAGACGCGGCGGGGAAAAAGCAATTCGCAGGGGAAAGATCAGCGTTCGTTAGGAAGGTTCGCTTCGGGGAACTCCTGCTTGGCGCTGCGCTGGCGCCGGCACCTCCCTAGGAGTCGGGGATCCAGCGCGTCAACCGGAGGCGGCTGGCAACCGGATTCGGTCTGCCGATGCCGCTTACAGGGGAAGATGTTCCATGCGTAATATACCTCCTCGCTGGTCCACCCTCGTTTCGGTCGTCTGTGTCGCGCTTGGCATCGCGGCTTCACCCGCCGCGGCGACGATCCTGGGTTTCCAAGCCACAATCGAGTACTCGGGCGGAACGCCTCCGGAGGGTGATCCGCCCTGGCTGACCGCCCTGTTCAACGATCACGGCAGCAGCGGACTGGTGACGGTGACGCTGACGGCCACCAACCTGACGGGGACGGAATTCGTCAGCCGCTGGTATCTGAACCTGGATCCGGCCCTGGACCCCACGGACCTGGTTTTTTCCGCGCCGACGAAGGTCGGCACCTTTGAAAGTCCGTCGATCAGTCTCGGCGCGGACGAGTTCAAGGCGGGCGGCGACGGGTATTATGACATCCTCATCGGCTTTGCCACCGCGAACAATGCGTCAGGCCGGTTCGACGCGGGCGACTCCGCCAGCTTCACGGTCACCGGCATTCCGACGTTGACCGCCTACTCGTTCGTCGCGCTGAGCGCGCCGGGCGGCGGGCACGGTCCGTTCCCCATGGCCGCCCACGTCCAGAGCATCGGACCGAACGGCCAGTTCAGCGGATGGGTGGCCCACGAGGGCGATGTCCCGCCGATACCTGAGCCCGCGACGATCGCGCTGCTGGCACTCGGCAGCCTGGTTCTGGTGCGGCGACGGTAGGTTCCCGTACCCCTGAACCCCCGCGAGGAACCCTCCTGGCGATTTGCCGTAAGACAGGAGTCAGAGGTAAATCCCTGTTGATCCCGGCCTCTCCGCCTGGCCCGGTCAGGTTTGCCAGGTTTCTGTCACGGTGTTTTTTTCAATCATACACTTTTTGCCTGCCCCTGGCCCGACACAACGGAGTGCTCCTAAGTTCCAGTATCAGTTGGAAACGTGTCGGAATGCGTTAGCGAGCACTCTCGAGGCCGCTTTATTCTCAAGCCCCTGATACCACTAACACATTCTCAGCGAACCGATCGGGTCAGTTTGGAGCTCAGGGCCAGGGGCCGGCGCGAATCGCGCGCCTGTTTTCCTGACGGGCTCCACGTGGGTCGCGGACCACAGGGAGGCGGTCCGCCTGAGGACGCACGTCGCCACCCCCAGCGGGCGCCGCGACCGTCCGAAAGGAAGGCACGATCATGACGAGACGAAAGACCCCCCAGTCGTTCCTTGTTGTGTTTGCCTGCGTACTTGCGGGGATGGCGGGCCAAGTGGGTGCCACAGCCTTGCAGTCGGCGGCGGAAGTCGAGTTCAGCGGGGGAGCGGCGCCGACAGGCACCCCGCCGTGGCTCACCATGATCTTCAACGATCATGGCGGAGCCGGCTCGGTAACGGTGACCCTGGTCAATACGAACCTGACGGGGGATGAATTCGTCGGGAAATGGTATCTGAACCTCGACCCGACGCTCAGTCCCGCCGCTCTGGTTTTCTCCGCACCGACCAAGATCGGTGACTTCACCGATCCGGTCATCTCCCAGGGAACGGACGCCTTCAAGGCGGACGGCGACGGATACTACGACGTGTCCCTGGCCTTTGATCAGGCAGGCGGCCCTGCTCCCTCAGCCACGCGCTTCGACGCGGGGGAGTCGGTCAGGTTCACCGTCACCGGAATTCCGTCGTTAAATGCCTACTCGTTCGACGCGTTGAGCGCGCCCGGCGGCATGCAGGGTGTTTACACCGGAGCCGCACACGTGCAGGGCATCGGCATGGGAAGCCCCCTGAGTCTGCTCAACGAGGGCGATCCTTCGTTGCTGAGCGGATGGGTTGGATTCGGCCCGCCGATCATCCCGGAACCGGCGACGATGAGCCTGCTGGCACTGGCGGGCTTCGCCCTGATCCGGCGAAGGTGATGGCTGCACCGGACAGGCCTCAGGGCGAAATGCCGGTATCCAGCCGGCCGCGAACACAGATGTAATCACTTGTGTCGAGCAGGCCGTCCACGTTCACGTCGTAACGGCAGGTCGTGGCATCGACCGATCGGCCCACCACCGCGCGCAGGGCGACGTAGTCCGACGTATTGACCACCCCGTCACCGGAAACGTCGCCGGCCAGAACGGGAACGGAGAGCGTCCCGCTCACGAGTTCACCGCTGCCCGTCGCGGCGATCCCCGGAAAGGAAATGTTCACGGTACCCGGTCCGACGGCGCCGCTCAGGCCCACGGTCAACGTCGATCCGCCGATCAGAATCGACGTCACGGCGCCCTGGCTGACCTGAACGTCCGCGAGCGTGCCGCTGACGCGCTGGATGCCGGAGTCGAACGTGACCACCAGCTGGGTCAACCCGCCGCTGCGACTCTCGACCTCCGATGCGTCGGCAACGGTCACGTCGAAAACACCCGCGACCCCGTGGCTTTTCCGCGAAACGGCGGCTGTCAGGCCGATCCGTCCGTACACCGTGACCGGTGCGGAGGTGCCCGCGTTCCCGGCGGCGTCAAGGGCTCTGCACTGCAGGGTGTGGGGGCCGGCAGCGGCGTTGGCGGTGTTCCAGAACAACTCGTAGGGGGCGGTTGTGTCGCTGCTCAGTTGGACGCCGTCGACACTCAGGCTGACCGAGGACACGCCTACGTTGTCGGTCGCGTCGGCCTTCACGATCAGATAATTCGACAGGATCGTCCCATTCTTCGGGGACGTGATGCTCACGACCGGAGGGGACGTGTCCGGCGTCGGCGGGTCAACACCGGCGGCCATCTGCACCGCCCGGGCGGCGTTGACGCGCCCCCAGCCGAAATACCGATCCCAGCCCGGCGCGCCCAAATCGTCCGCGGATTCCTCGAGCAGGTTCTCGATCTCCTGGCTGGTCAGGTTCGGATTGGCGGATATCATCAGGGCGACCACCCCGGCCACCACGGGCGACGAAAAGGACGTGCCCGAAACGCTCGGATATCCCCCACCCAGGCCCGTCGTCATGATCCCCACCCCCGGCGCGGACAGATCGACGAAGTCGCCGTAGTTCGAGAACGACGCGATCACATCCGAGGAACTGGTCGCCCCTACCACGATCATGTTGGGATCGTCGGCGATGTTTCGCAGCGCGCCGCCGTTGCCCGCGCCGCTGATGAAGACGCCCTTCTTGGCTCGAAGGTGATTGATGGCCGACGACAGGGTCGAGCTTCCGCTGACCAGATCGAAGCTCGCGTTGACCACGCGGGCGCCGTGGTCGGCCGCCCACGTGATTCCGTTGGCGATCAGGGAATACGAACTGCCCGTGCACGAGTCACACGATGTCGCCTTGATCGGCATGACCCTGCCCCCCCAGCACACGGAGGCGATGCCGATGGCGTTGTTGCCGGCCGCGGCGGCCGTACCCGCCACCCAGGTCCCATGCCCGACCAGGTCGGGAGTGCTGGAATTGCCCGCCACCAGGTTCCAGCCGCTGACAAGTTTGCCGGCCAGGTCGGGGTGGGCGCTGTCGATCCCCGAATCGATGCACGCGATGATGACGTTGGATGCGCCCGCGGTGATATCCCACGCCACCGGCGCCCCGATCTTCGCCAGGTGCCACTGACTCGAGTAATTCGGATCGTTGGGCGTGGCGGTCAGCGAACAATACCGATCCAATTCCGCGAACTCGACCTCAGGTCGGCCCTGGAAGACCCGCAAGGCGGCCTGTTCGCTGGCGTGGTCGGGCAAGTCGACCACGTGTACGCCGATTTGCGGGATGCGACCCGATGCCCTGCCCCCGTTCGCTCGGAGAATCTCCTGCTCGCCCGCCTCGGACACCCCCGGCTTGAACTTCACCAGAATCCTGCCGGGCACGTACTCGGCGGGTCCCTCCTGGGCCAGGACGGCCGGAGGCACAA
>JAPKGY010000350.1 GCA_026647385.1 Phycisphaerae bacterium
AGTGTCGCGACTGAAGGTAATGGGCCTTGAAGCTCTTGTATTGCACGTGATTTTTGCCAAAACTTTGGCTTGGAGTCGAGATCGGCGAGCAGGCGGTTGTTGTTCGCGCCATGAATGTGGGCCCCGCCCGCGAAGATGGTCTGGGAGAGCACGGCCTTCATGGTCACGCCGGCCCAATCCTCCCCCCACGCGCGGAGGAAGCGGAGCTGGCGCTCTCCGAGAAGCCGGGCCTCGGGCACATCGATGGCTGCTCGGTCGTAATCCGGGTCGATAATATGGTCGGGTCTCGGGCCGTTGTGGCGAAGCACGCCGGCGGGACCGGTCTTCCATTTGCGGTCCTCGATAATCGCGAAATCGATGCCGCCCACGTTGAGCGACGTGTAGTAGACGGTGATCCCCTGTTCGACGGGCGTGGGATCGTCAGGATCGGGAAGGTGACTCGTCTGGGCCCGTTGAACCCTATTGACGTAGTCGGCCGGCATGACGTAGCCGCCGTCGGCCCCGCCCGCCAGAAACGCCCGCTTGCCGCCCTGGCCCCAGAGATTGCCCTGGCCGACGTCGTGATCGTCGGGAATGGTGACGGTGGGTCGGTCGCGGATGATGTCGCGGAACTGCGTGCCGAAGATCAGCCAGGCGGCTGTGTGCTGCTTGTGGTCGTAGCTCTGGTCGCCGGAGAAGAAGAGCAGATCGGGGTCCTGGTGTCGAACGTTGGCGACGATGTCCGGCCGCGGACCGCGATCGCTGTTGGAGTTACCGGTGAACGCCGCCACGACAATCTCGTCCTTGTCGATCGGATCGCGTCGGATCAAGCCTTCGAACGTCGCCCCGCCGGGGTGCACGACGCGATAGGGAACGTTCCGACGGGCTTCCCAGTTTTCGACGCGAAACGTCGCCAGCCACCCTTTCTCATCCACCGACGTTTCGGCGATGGGTTCCCACCGCGCGGGGGCACTGTCGTCCGGACCGCGACTCCGCTTCACTTCGAGGGAGACGGTCCGGGCTTCGCCGTCCTTGAGCGGATAAAGCTGCGCGCTGAGCTTGAGCACACCCTTTTGCACCGTGTAAAGCGCGAAACAGATGACTTGGTCCCGGGGCACATCAGGAATCACCGGAGGCCCGGCGTTGACGCGGTCGATCCTGATCGGCGCGGGCCCGGTGGCGGGCGCCGACGCGGGATCGACCGGTAAAGTGAATGCAAGGACGATGAGAGATGCAACCGCGGGCGACATGGCGTTTCTCCTCAAGCGCGAGACTGTCTCAGTCCAACTGACCGAATCGGGGAAAAAGAGCCGCGGCGATCGGAACGCGAGCGAACGCCGGGCCTCGCGCGAAGCGCCGCGCGGGTCGGCACGGCGACGAGCGATCAAGCTCTTGACACACGACTCGCCGCGAACCCTTGACACGACACGCGGCTTCGCCACAAAAAGAACGCGGATGCGTTCGTGTCGTGTCAAGGGGAAGCGGCTTTGTGCGGGCATACACACGCGTCGTGTGCCAAGGGAAGCCCGCGGCTCTTTGGAGTTATGGCACTCCGATGGATGCAATCGGTCAGTTTGAGTCTCTGACATCGGCATCCAAACCCTCAGCCCGGCACACGATATCCGATCGCGCCTGAATCCGCACGAGGCCCACCGGTGGAACGGATCCGGGAATGCCGTGGGATGTTGCCCGGCGCCGCCGGGTTCACTTGGCGCAGTTCGGGTCGGCCGGGTTGTGGCTTCCGCTCATGCAGCGTTGGAAGAGGGTGAGGTCCTGGGCATCGACGTCGTTGTCAGCGTCCAGTTTGGCGTCGCGGCAGTTGGGGTCTGTTTGGGGCACGTCCCGGCCGGTGAGGCAGATCTGGAACCGGGCAAAGTCGTCCAGATCGACGTCGCCGTCGCGGTCGAAATCGCCGAAGGAGCGGTCGGTGGTGAAAATCCACGTGTCGCCGGTGATCAGGCCGTCGGAGTGCACGGAGTCGACGCGCCAGTAATAGGTGGCCGCCGAGTCGAGCGATGGGGCAACGAAAGTACGGTCAGGCTGATCGGCGACGAGGGTGGGCGGGTTCGAGGTCCCGAGATAAATGCGATACGACGAGGGCGGCTGGCGGGACGTCCAGCTCAAGGGGACGGCCCGCAGCCCGATCTGCGACGCCTGGTCCGCCGGTACGGGCTCGATCGCCTTGTAGTTGTGAAGGTCCATGTAGCCCTGATACGCGGCCCGGTAGTCGGCCAGCTTACTGTCGAGGTTGAGGCCGCCCTCGCGGGTTCGGTTGGCTCCTTCGCGGCGCGCGATGGTCTCGAAGCGGTCGATCAGCGGGCCATAGGCCGGTCCGATGCGATTGGGGCCCTGCTCCAGTCGCACGTACATGATTGGCAGGCGCTCGCGCTCGACGCGCTCGCGGACGATCTGGTTCTCGGCGGCGGCCTCAGCCTGATCGAAGATGGCCTCGGCGGCGGCCAGGAACTCGGCCGACAGGAAGGGCTGATTCATGTCGAAACGAATCCCCATCGGCGGTTTCCTCAGCGAGGATGCATACAGAACGCCCTGGTTGTGGAGCAGTTCGTTGTACTCGGCGATTTTCGCGGCGGCGTTGCCGAAGTGGCCCCAGATGAAATCCTGCTGGAGTTGATGCCAGTCCCGCGAGGGGTCCCACAGCAGCTTGGCGATCACCCACGAACGCAGGGTGTCGCGCTCGGACGTGGACTGGTATCCGCCCTGGGTCATGATGCCGATGACGTTGTGCGCGACCATGTGGGAAATGTCGTCGGCGATGACGTTCATGTTGGGGAAGGGCGCGCGATAGTGCCAGTAGTTGACGGTGTAGTCCCAGACCGAGAGCTTGTCGTGGATCGCCCCCCAATCCTCCAGGAGCGAGCCGAAGTCCGACTGGGCCATGGGCATCACCGGGTAGTTCCACGAGGCGGTATTGCAGAGCCGGACGACGACGTTGTGACGGGGCCGAACGGTCAGCGGCGGGTGGAGCGTCGAGAAATACGCGAGCGTACCGATCAGCACGTCGGGGTGGATCGGCTCGACCTGCTCAGCCACATGGTTGACAAGGTAGAGCATCGAGCCCATGCCGGTGCCCTCCGGCTCGTCGATCGCGCGGCAGTTGGGGCAGAGGCAAATGGCGTAGCTGTCCATTTGCGAGATCTCGACGATCTCGGTGTTCGGATTGGCCGCCAGCGTGGCGAGGATCTTCTGCGTGACGATCTGGCGAACATCCGGATGGGTGCAGCAGAGCTGGGTCTTCACACGCACACCCGAGGCATCCATCATGTAATACTCGGGGTGAGCGCCGAAGTACTGCGACGGCGGCATGAGGGTGTGAAAGGTGTGGACGAAGAGCCCGTCGTAATCGAGGTACCCGCCCCAGTCCTGCCGCACCGGAGCCCAGGGGGCGTTGGTGCGATTCCGCAGCGACCAGTTCTCGGAGAAGGCCACGAAGTAAAACGGATCGCGCAGCCGCGCCGGCGGAACGTAAGTCCGCGGGGCGGCGGTGAATCGCAGCGTGCCGCTCTGCGGAATGCGATTGTGGGTGGCGGTATACCAGCGGCAGCCGAGATCCTCTTCCAGGAGGGCCATGACGGCGTTGATCGATCCGCGCGTGCTGCCGCCCCAGAGGAACAGCATATCGCCTTGTACGGCCAGGCCATAACCTTCTTCGCGGAGATCGACGCCGACCTCCGGCAACCCCGACTGCTGAAGCAGCTGCGTTCGCCCTATGCTGATAGGCTTCTTGCCGCCGAGGGGGTGGCCCTCGGCCACGATCGCCAACTGAACGCCGGTCATCTGCTGGATCCAGAATTGCAGTTCCTGGGCGGCTTTGGTGTCCGTGGTCCGCGGAGAGGCGGGCGTCACGATGCGGTACAGGCCGGCGCCGCTCTCAACGAGGGTAAGTCCCGGTCCGCTGGGGGACGACGGCTGGAGCGCGTTGTGCCATTCGGTCCAGACCTGCGCCCGGGCAGGTGCCGCAAGGCCGGCGACCAGGAGCCAGGCAGGCAATGCCGCTCGGCACCCCCAGCGCGAGAGACCGGGTATCACAAGGCGGTGCACCAAGCGCGAGGCGTTGGGTGCCACGCGCCCGTACTCGCGGGGCGTGTGTCTTGCCGCGCCGGGTACCCCGTACCCGGCGATGAAGCCCCGCACGCTCCTGTCGATACTCGTAAGTCCGCGCAGAACACTCATGGCTCGAAAGACCGCTGACCTGCTGATGTATACCGGTGGGTTTCCAGAGAATCCCCCGCGAGGCCATTATATCCCGCCCGCACCGATGGGTACACGCCAAAAACGCCATCGGATGTGGCTGAACGAACTCAACGGAGGATGTACTGGTTTTGCCCCATGCCAATCAGCCGCAGGCGACCGAAGGCGATGCGCATCACATGGGGAAGGATGACGGGAGATAGGAGACAGGAGACAGAAGTCAGGAGACCGGAGACCGGAGACCGGGGATGGGAGTTGGGGACCGGGTTCGGGATTCCTCTTGGCATGAGTGAGCCCTTGGCATGAGTGAGCCCTTGGCCATCCGTTGTCATGATCCGCGCTCGTTGGGCGAGAAGGCGGTAGCCGACCGGTGGGCGGCTCAACGGAGCGCCGGCGGGGTCATGAGCTCGGTGAAGTCTTCGTAGCTGGGGGCTGCGTGGGCGACACGGGCGGGGACGCCGACGACGGTGGTCATCGGCTCGACGTCATTGATCACAACCGCCCCGCCGGCCACGACCGCCTCGCACCCGATGCGGAGGCCTTGGAGAACGGTCGCACCGATTCCGACGAACGCGCCGGACTCCACGGTCACCCGCCCCGCCAGC
>JAPKGY010000351.1 GCA_026647385.1 Phycisphaerae bacterium
GTGCGGCCAGCCCATCAGCGCCGACGCGCCGGGCACCGAGCATCGCAACCACTGTCCGTGGTGTCTGTGGAGCCGCCATGTGGACGACCGACGAGCCGCGGTTGTCGGGCGATTCGAGCGCCCATGGCCCGCCCACGGGCGAGTGGGGCAGCTCGGGGGCAGCCAGGACAGCCTCCTTCATCACGTCGCGAAGATCCCCCGTCGGACAGCCGATCAGCGCCGCCTGAGCGCCGACGAACCCGAACCGCTTCCAACTCGTCGCCCTCAACCGTCTCATCGCTTGCGGAATCTCCGCCACGTTGGTCTTGAGATTGCGCGCCAGCACACATGCGGCGAAGGGTTCACCGGGCTCCCCCTTCAGCGCGAGCGGAATGTTCACGAACGTGAACTCCTCAACGTCATCGCCTTCGAGCGAAACGACTTCCACGACGAGATGCCGCCGAACCGGAGTCACCTGGAGAACCGCTGCCGCCCGATCGCCAAACCCCAGTCGTAACCGCCGGCCGTCAACCTCAGCCGACGACGCGGGCACCTCCCGCCCTGGGACGCGTACGCTCGCCACCGGCGCGGGCGAACCCGCGTCGAGGTGGTCCGTGCCGTCGGTCTTATCGATAAAATGCAGCCCCCGACCGTCACGCCCGACGACGTATCTGACCCACTGGCTTTCGAACGCCCCGGCCTCCGCCTGCCCACCGCTCGAGGCCTGCCCCAGGCTGTTCGGCGCCGACACGCTCAGAGAAATCACCAGGACCGCGATCCGGGGAAGCGTCTTCATGGCACAACCTCACAGACTCGACTCCAATCGGCATCGCAAAGCTCGGCCGCTCATCATAACCCCCTTGCATGCAACACGATAGCTGGCCAGAGCGTCCGTCCGAGATCGGCACCGTCCCTCGCATGAGCAGCCTAAACCGACCGATCGGGTATTAAAGAGCCGCAGGCTTCCCTTGACACGCGACGCGGGCATACCCCCGCACGGAGCCGCTGTGCGGAAAATCGCGTGTCAAGGGCTTCAGCGCTCGTTCATGTCAGATGATCGCGCACGCCCATGGGGACCCCCAGCCGTATTCCGATCGGGGACGTGGGCGGCAGGAAACACCCTTCAAGGGGGGCAGACAGGGTCGCCAAACTTCCGGATCAGGCGTCGGGCTCCGCCGTCACGGTCAGCCCGCAGCTCGCGAATTGCTCGACGTAGAGTTCGGCCCGCTCCTTGTGGGTCGTCAGAAGGAGCGAACAGCCGGTGTGATGGGCTTCGATGGTGCGCAAGATGGCGTCCTGCTCGTTCAGGGTGGTCAGTTGGCAGATCGTCCGAACGACGTCCTCCATATAGTTCTTATCGTCGTTGTGCAGAATGACCTTGTACGGCGGTAACAGGCTCGGGGGCCCGGTCGCAGGCTTCTCGCGGGTACCCGGGCCGGCGGATTTCGTGCCGACCGCGTCGTCCCCGGCCACGTCGCGCTTCGGTTCATCCGGCATGGTACACATCTCCTCGAAAACGTCCCGCACCCGCCGTCTTTCACGTCGCAGCCACTACGCTGACGCACGCGGCGCGATCCCGAACAAACTCTCACGCCGATTATACGGACCGTCCAGCCCCGTTTCCAACCGATTATGGGGCACCGCCAGCCGATCGGCCGAGGCGTTTTTCGGCGCCCCGCCAGCCGTTTTATGAGACAGCGTCGGGGGTATCCCTTTCATGCCCACCGCAGCCAGCGGGGGATTAAGCGGACCAGCCCGCAGGTCGATAGCACCGACGTGTGGGGAACTACGGAGGGTCAACCCCGCTTGCGAGAGACCGACCCGGGACCGTGGGCAAGGACCGGGCTCGTGGAACAGAGGACCAGACTCACAGAGCCCCGGGAGAAACTCGGCTCATAGAGCCCGGGCAGAAACCGGGCTCATAGAGCCCGAGGAGAAACCGGACTCATAGAGCCCGGCTCTGATGGCTCGCGTGGGGATTCAAGAGCACCGTACGCATGAGACGCCGCATCTCCGCGAAACTGAGCATACACACCCTCCCGAGAATCGTGCCGGTGATCGCCTGCGCCTTCGGACTGACCGCCGGCGCCGCACGGGATTCGGCTTCACCGACACCGCATCACGACAGCGACCCATCGATCGTGGTCAACTGCCGACAGCCGGAAGCGGACGCACCGCCCGGAGCCGTCTCACTGGAACGGGCGCTGACTGCCGCCCAAACGGATGGCCGCGACAACGTGATTCGGTTTGATCCGGCCACCTTCGGAACCGGCGAGACCCCGATCCGACTCGATGGTCCAATCCACATCGACAGCCCGGCTGCGGGAAACGACTGCATCGACGGATCGCTGCCGGCCGGGGAGATGACCCTGGACGCAAACGGCTGCCCGGAGGAAGCCGCGATCGTCGATGGCCGCGGGCGCTTGACGCTCCGCCGGATCACGATTGTGGGGGGGGCATCGCGCACGGTGCTGGCCAAGGGGGACGGCCGGATTCACCTGGATCGCGTCACCCTCCGGGGCAGCGCCGGGCCGGGCATCACCCTGCTCGGTCGGGCGTCGGGCGAACTGAAGCACTGCCTGCTGACCGGAAACCACACCCACGGCATCGAGCTGCGAGGCCAGTCGTCCGCGACAATCCAGGACACGGCGGCCGCGGGCAACGGGCAGTCGGGGTTGGCCGCCTTCGACGACGCACGGGCTGAATTGCTCCGGTGCCGGATGTCGAGCAACGGAGACTGGAACCTGATCATCTCCCAGCGAAGCCAGGTGAACTGGCAAGAGGGATTCCTTGGCCAGGCCCGGTTCGCGCAGGCGGACGTGAGCGAATCAGGCCGACTGGTATTGACCGGGGCGACGCTGGAGGCCGGCGAGCGGTTCGGCCTCTTCGCGACGGGGCGGGCTGCGCTGGTCGCGAACGGATGTGCGTTGACGGGCCATGCAGGCCGGGGAATCGAACTTCAGGACGACGCGACCATCCACCTGACGGGCACACGAATCAGTTCGAGTGGCGACTACGGCCTGTTGCTGTTCGGACGGTCACGGATCACCGCCGCCGAGTGCACGATCGCCTCGAACGGGGCACACGGGGCAAGCCTCCGCGGGAAAGCGAGCGGCGCGTTTCGCGAATGCTCCTTCACGGGCAACAAGTACAGCGGCGTGGGTGCCCTGGACGCATCCGACGGCGGATCGTTGGAAATCACGCAATGCCGGTTCGAAGGCAACGGCATGAGGCCGATCTATCGCGGGCCGCTGCACCTGGACCCGCTCGTACCGATGCCCGTGCGGATCGAAGGGCCGATCGTCCGCTGCCTGGCCGCCCCGAACGCACGCATCGAACTGTACCTGGATGCGCACGGGGAGGGCAGACGGTACTTCAGGACGATCCATGCCGACCGCCAAGGGCGCTTCGAGGTCGACTGTCGCGACGTGCCCGCGGGGCTGGTGATGGCGGCAACCGCAACCGCCGGGCGATCGACCAGCGAATTCAACGTGATCGCCGGCCCGACGTGCGAACTGATCCTGGCGGCCTTGCTCGCGCAGACGGGACCGCTCTCGGACACGGGTGAGGAGATTCGCGCCGACGCACGGATGCGGCGCTGGCCCGCCGGCACACATCTCGTGTTCCAGGTCGCCAACCCGCCCAGTGCGGCGGTGCAACGCTATGTGCGGTTTCTGACCGAGCAGGTGAGCAACTGGACCGGCGGAGCGGTTACCGCCGAGACGCGGATCGACGCAACACCTTCAAGCGATCCTCGTGCGACGACCATCCCGGTCCGGTATCTGCCGAACGACTCGTCGACGCTTCAAGGCCGGGGCGGGGTGACGTTCCTGAAATGGGATCCGAACGGCTGGTTCGTCCAGCCGATGGAAATCGTGTTGGCCACCGCCTCGGACCCGCGGGAGACGTGCCCGCGCGTGCTCGCCCACGAGATCTGCCACACGCTGGGGCTCTGCCATGCCGGCATCGGGTTGCTGTCGCGCATGCAGGGAACGGTTCCGCCGCGTCACGCGGGCCTGATCAACGACTTCTCGCCAATGCTGACGTTCTACGACGTCCAGGCCTTGCAGATGCTGTACGATCGGCGCCTGCCGACACGAGCCAGCCTGATCGACCTGGCAAACAGCGGGCTGCTGCCACAGGGTACGAGCAAAACACTCGCTCAAAGGCCCGCGACTCCCGCTCAACCGACGTTCAGTCCGGCGGCGCCGACGCCACCGCGGATCGGGGCGGGACAACGAAAGCGGTGAGGGCAAGAAACGCGAGGGCGGCGTTCTCCAATTCGGACGGATTCGGGCTCGCAGAGTCCAGCTCGGACCGGATACGGAGGACGTCGCTCGCTTACAACTCGAACTCAAAAACCCCCTGCAAAGCCCATTCCTGAAGCGAAACGTCTGTCAACGCTGTTCGGGCCATTCGCCGGAGAAGATTTCGACGGCTGGGCCCGTCATGTACACGCGGTTGTCCCCTTGGCGCCATTCGACGGTCAGGTCGCCGCCGGGCAGGTGGGTGGTGACTTTCCGGCCGGTGCGGCGGGTGAGCACGCCGGCAACCGCCACCGCGCACGCACCGGTACCGCAGGCCCGGGTCGCGCCGCTGCCGCGCTCCCAGTGAAGCACGCGGACCTCGGACTCGTTGAGCACCTCGACGAAGTGTACGTTGGTCCGCTGCGGGAAGATCGGATCGCTTTCGATCTTCCGCTGATCAGCCGCGCCGACCCCGACCGGCTGCTGGCAGGCAGCGAGGGCGGCGTCTTCCAATCGACCGACGGCGGCCAAAGCTGGCAGCAGATGCTGGCGCCGGAAGCGTGGG
>JAPKGY010000352.1 GCA_026647385.1 Phycisphaerae bacterium
GGACTCAAGCATGGTCGACGGTGGGCACCGGCCTGGGCACCGGGGACGCTTACGTGTCGCCGTTCGTCAAGGCATTGGCGGTCCTCGGCGGCAGGTTGTATGCCGCGGGCGATTTCACGACCGCCGGCGGCGTCAGCGCGAGCCGTATCGCTTGTTGGGACCCCGCGATGTCCCAATGGTCGCCCCTGGGGACCGGAATGACCGGAGACGTACACGCCCTTTCGGTCCTGAACGGCAAACTGTACGTCGGCGGCTGGTTCGAGACGGCCGGCGGCACGAGCGCGAACTCGATCGCGCGGTGGAACCCGCTTACCGAAACCTGGACGCCGCTGGGGATCGGCATGGATGAGGCGATCTATGCCCTGGCTGCCGTCGACGACACGCTGTACGCCGGCGGCCTGTTCGGTACCGCCGATGTCGAGCCCTCGCCCTACCTCGCCCGCGGACCCGCCTATTGCCCCGAGCCGTGCATCACCGCCGCCGTCTCCCGCAGGAGCCACGGCACCGCTGGCTCGTTCGCGATGACCGTGACCGGCGTCTCTTCGATCGAAAGCCGCGTCGGCGGCCCGACGACCGTCGCGGTCACCTTCGACAGGCCCATCCAACGGCTCGGCGGAACGCTCGATGACGTGCAGGTCAGCCAAGGCAGCGTGACCTCGCTGGCCATCAACGGCTTGACGCTCGATATCGGCTTGAGCGGGGCGGCCGGGCCACGGACGATCCGCCTGACCTTTCCCGGTATCGCCGCCTTCGCGCCGGTATCGCCGCCGGCGACCGAGGTGCTGTGCTTCCGCGTTCTGCCAAGCGACGCCTCGGGCGACGGAATCGTGGAAACCTCCGACTACGTCGCAGTCCGCGGGCGAATAGGCCAGCCGGTCACGAATGCGAATTGCCGATACGACATCACCGCCGACGGCTCAATCAACACCAGCGACTACATCGCCATCCGAGGACGGATAGGGACCTCGGCCACACCCTGTCCGTAAAGGTGAGGCCTACCACCAGGACCAGAACTCGACGCGCACGTAGCGTACGAACCGGCGGGTGGCGACGTCCAGGATTCGGCGGTCGCCGCATTCGATCTTGGCATGTCCGGTCATTTCCGGCTTGAGTTCGAAGGATGAATTCGCGACCTCGGCGGTGACCCGAATGATCTTGCCAGCCAGTTCATCCTCGTTCTTGGCGGCCGCGGCGGCGATGGAAGTCACTTTGCCCTCAAAGGTCCTTCCGGGGTAGGCCCGAACCTTCAGTGCGACCTTCTGGCCCACCTGGATGTCCCCGATCTCCGTCTCGGGCACCGCGATCTCGGCCCGGATCCTCGCCAGGTCGTGCACGGACAGGATCAGGTCCCCCTTTTGCACCAGTTGCCCGATCTTATCCCTCATTTTCGGCGTGACGACCACACCGGCGGTCGGCGTCACCACATCCAGCGAGTGGATCTGCTTCTCGTCGTAGGCCCGATGGGCCTCGAGGCGGAGAATGTGGGCTTGCGTCGCCTCGATCTCCTCCTCGCGGGCGCCGGCCAGCAGCAGGTCGAGCCGACCCCGGGCCGCTTCCAATTCCTTCTCCGCGACGACGACGGCGTCGCGCAAGGCCGCGAGGTCATCCGCCAGCAACCAGCGGAGTTCCGCGCGGGCCTCTTCGAGCTCCTTTTCGCGGACAGCGACGAGCAGAACCGCCTCGCGCAGTTCCTTGGCTGAGCCTGCCTGCCGGACCACGAGGAGTTCCAAACGCTCGCGTTCGTCCCGGGCTCCCTTCAATTGCGTTTCAGCCTTCTCGATCGAGGTCTTCGCCTTGGCCAGGCGCTCCTTGTGCATCTGCTCGGCGGTCGCGTATTCGCGCCGCCTCTGCACCAGCCGCGTCTGGGCTGTTTCGACCTCGCGTCTGGCGACCTCGATCTCTTCCGGCCTCGCTCCGACCTCCAGCATCTTCAGACGGGCCTTGGTCGCCGCGATGTCCGCGACCGTCTTGTCCCGATCGGCGCGAAGACCGCGCTCGCGAAGACGCACGACGAGTTGGCCCGCCTCGACGAGGTCGTTCTCCTCCACGAAGACCTCCTCGATGAGGCTATCCACCTCGGCGCGGATGTCGGCATGGCGAGTGGGAAGGACCGTAACCGGCGCGGAGACCCTCAACGGCATGTGGCCGACCAGCAGGATCGCCGCGACCAGCGCGAAGGCTGCGAGCAGCTTGACCGCCCTTCGCTTCGGGGCCCGCGCCACCCACACAGCCGGCTTGACCACCAGCGCCGTCAACTGCCCGCGGAACAGGGCAAAGGCGAGCGCCGCCGTAACGAGAACACCGATCGCCTGATAGTTTTCGGTCAGATGCCGGCCGAACCGCGTCAGAATCCACGCGAGCAACGTAAACGAAAACACTCCAGCCAAAAGGCCGTAGATCCAATAGATCCGTCGCTCCCGCCGCGGCGTTTCCTCGGCATCGGCGGAATCGCCGCCGCCGAACACGCGTCCGACGCGCCCCCGGATGTAGGCCGAAGCCCTCCGGTTCAGATTGGGTACGTCGAGAAGGTCGGCCAACAGGTAGTAACCATCCAGCTTGATCAGCGGATTGAGATTGAACAGGGTCTTGATGCCCGACGTCATCATCACCACCAGCGCGACGAAGTTGATCACGGTATTCGGGTCCGTCACTCTCCAGATCAGTGTCGCCAGCGCCCACAGGAACATCTCGAACCAGGCTCCGGCGAAGGTCACCCACAGACGATGCGATCTCCGCGGAAAAAGCCAGGCGTCGCTGACGTTGCAGTACATCGCCGGTTGAAAGAAGATCAGCATGAAGCCCATCTCGTGGACGCGGCCGCCGAAATGCTTGCAGGCCAGACCGTGGGCGAACTCGTGGCAGATCATCACCCCCATCAGGACGAACCACGCCAGGACCAGCGCATCCACCTGAAACAACCGGGCCAGGCCGCGTCCGAGCAGATCGTAGTCCGCGACGACCACCCCGATCGCCACCAGGATCGTCACCGCCGAGAGGGCGACAAACGCCGGCGTGAAGAAAAAACGCACCTTTCGGTGGAGCCGTTCCAGGAATCGATCCGGATCGAACGCTTTGCAGCGCAGGTATAGAAGGCTTCCTCGAACGCGGCGGGACTGCGATGTCGCGGCGTCCCCGCCCTCGCCGGAGGCCTCCAGCAGAGCGAGGCGCTCGAGGGTTTTCACGAACTGCGCGAGTTTCTCGTCGGTCAAGGACTGACGGAATCGCTCTTCCACCCGCCGGCGCACAACCTCCAGGGGCGTGTGGCCGTCCAGTTGCCGGGCGATGAACACCTCCGCCTCACGGAGCAGAAAGAATCGCTGAGTCCGCGGATCGTTCACCACGAACGAACCGTCGTCCCCGTGTGTCCTGCGGCTCAGGACCACGTCCTCGCGCAGCTTCGGATACTCATGCGTCGTCGTAATCACGTCCCGTCCCCCGGCGTTCGACGAACCACGCAAGGGCTGTCTCGCCTTGCGCGCATGCACTGAGGCATGGGAAATGGGGGGCGCCGCTGACCCGCTCGGCGACCTGACCAGACGTGTTCTTTGCTGACCTCTCCCCGGAACCCCCGAACCCCTGACCACCTGGAAGCCGCCACTGCACGGGTTGCGGGACAGGCTTTCGAGCACGAATCGACTGACCGGGTTGCCGCCGGCGGGCCAGTGGCGCCGGCCTCAGCCGACAACCGACATCGCCGGTGCGACGTCGGTCGTATCACCCGCCTTGGTTGCCGGGCTGGCCTTCGTAGCCCTTCAGCCCGTTCGGCGTGCCCCCGTGACCGCCCTGGTTGCCCGGCTGTCCTTCGTAGCCCAACAGCCCGGGCGCAACGCTCGGGGCGATCCGTTCCTCAAGCTCTTCGACCTTCAGTTCGAGTTCCTTCCTGTCGTCCACGATACACCTCCCGAAAAGAAAAGACATGCTTTCCACTTGATATGCCAATTCAATCGACATATCAACCGCAACGAGTCTAGGTCTGTGGACGCCAATCGGCCATCAAACTCGCGGCCAGTCGATGAAAAACGCCGCGCGCGATGGTGACCGGCACAGATCTCGCGAGCGCCGCCATGGCACGGACTCCCTCCTGTCGCTGGGAGTCGAGCCAATCACGAGGGAGAACACCCGGAAACAGGGACATCACCTGCGAGAGTTCGACGCTGCCGCCGATCACTTGTGCCGCCATCGACGCGCCCGGGTATAATCCCGAATGCTCATGATGTGAGGAGTGACCATGATCCCATCGTTTACTCGACTTGCGGTCGGTTGCGTCGCTCTTGCCGGACTCCTTCGATCCACCGCGGGCGTTGAAACGGCCCCATCCCCTCAGCCCCGCCGGCCGAACATCCTCTTCATCTACACCGACGACCAGAGCTGGCGAACGCTGGGCTGCTACGGCGGGCGGCCCTGGCTGCGGACGCCCCACATCGATCGACTGGCGGCCGAGGGCACCCGGTTCGACTATGCCTACGCCGCCTCCTGGTGCGCGCCGAGTCGGGCGATCGCCATGACCGGCCTGCTGCCTCACGGCATTCGCGGTCTCAAAATGACCGGCATTCTCGAAGCCAGCTACGATTCGGCCGTCTGCCGCTTCTGGCCCGAGGAACTCCGCAAAGCCGGCTACCGCACGACCCTGATCGGCAAGTGGCACCTCGGACCCGACAGCGGTCACGGCCGGGTATGGGATCACTCCGTTGTCTGGAACCAGGCCGACATCCGCGGCGACTGGTACAACGACCAGTTGCTCAGCGTCGACGGCGCGCCGAAGGAAACCGTTCCCGGCTACTCGACC
>JAPKGY010000353.1 GCA_026647385.1 Phycisphaerae bacterium
AGCTTCGCCCGAATCCCGTCGATTCGCGACTTCACGCTGCCGTCGATCCGTAAATCCCCCACCTTGATCACGATGCCGCCGATGAGGTCCGGCTTGACCTGCTCGACCAGGATCGCCGACTTGCCCAGCCACAGGCTCATGACCCGCCCGATCGCCGACCGCAATTCGTGCCACAGCGGCACGGCCGACTGGACCGACACCTCGAGCTGCTCGCGCTGCTCCTCCATACGCAACTCCACGCAACGCTGCACCATCCGGACCAGCTCCGTGCGACGCCGGCGATTGAGGACCTGCAGGAGATTCAGCAGCAAATCGTGCATGCGCCCGCGGAACAACCGCTCGAGTGAGTCGCGGCGGGCGTCGGCGTCCAGGGTGGCCGATTCGAGAAAGCGGGCAAAGTCCGCGTCCCGATTCATATAGTCGATCAGCGAGGCGAACTGCGCGTCCAGCTCCCGCTGCTGCTCCTCGTCCGGCGCCGACGCGAGCAGACCCTCGGCGTAGAGGTCCGCGACGGCCATGACTTCTTCTTTAAACTTCGCCATCTCAGTTCGCGTTCCGTTCCCGCGCCTGCAGTTCGCGCAACGAATCGAGCACCAGCCGCTGATGCTCCTCCGGCGACATCTGTCGCGCCAATGCCGACGCCGCCAGCGTGGACGCCAGCTCGACCGACTGCTGGAACAACGTCGCCAGTGCATGGTCCCGGGCCAGGTTGATCTCCCGCCGGGCCCGATTGATCATCTCCTCGCTGCTGTGACGGGCCTCGTCCTCAATCCGCCTGCGCACCACTTCGGCGTCACGACGGGCTTCCTCGACAATGGCCGTCGCCTCCTGCCGGGCGTGGACCAGCTTGGCCTCATACTCCTTGAGCAGCTCCGCCGCCTGCTCGCGGCTCCGGGTTGCGTCGTCCAGGCTCCGGCGGATGAACTCTTCTCGCTGCTTCAAGCCCTCGAGGATCCGCGGGAACGCGAACTTCGCCAGGATCGCCAGCAGGACCACAAAGACCACGATCGTGTAGAACGCCTGCCAGAGATCGACGGAAACCGGATTCCCGGCTTCGCCGCCCTCGGCGCCGATCGCCGCCCCCGCGGCCAGCAGGAACAGCCCCCCGGCCAGCCACGTCCGCTGCAGCATCGTTCTCATCGCCGCACCCCGCGCATACCCGAAACACCGTCTCGCAACGCCCGACGTCGATTCCACAACCTACCGGGACAGCAGGAAGCAGATGGCCAGCGCGAAAAAGGTGAACCCTTCAATCAGGGCCGCGCCGATCAGCATCGTCGTGAGCAAGCGCCCGAACATCTCCGGCTGCCGCGCCTGGCCTTCCAGCGCGCTGGCCACCAGGTTCCCGATTCCCCGCGCGCCGCCGACCGTCGCCAGACCCGCGCCCAGCCCCGCGCCGAGCAAGCCAAGTCCCTTCCCATCGACTGCAGCTTCCGCCAACATGGGGAGCCATTCCATCGCAACTACCTCCAAAATCTCCAAAGGCCGGCCCGCGGCCGGCCGCCCAGCGTCAGTGCTCCGGATTGATCGCCATTCCGATATACAAGCACGACAGGAACGTGAAGATATACGCCTGCAGAAAGGCCACGAACAGCTCCAGCACGTTCATGGCCGTACACCCGAGAACCATCCCCGCCGCCCCCGCCCCCGACAGGACGCTCAACGAAGGCGGAATCAGCATGATCAGCACGGCCAGCAGGATGTGCCCGCCCATGATATTCGCAAAAAGACGCATGGCCAGCGCGAACGGCTTGACCAACACGCCGATGACCTCCAGCACGAACAGAAGTGGGAACAGCACGACGCCCACAACCCCCGGCACGTGCGGAACCAGGTGATACCAGTACAGCACGAAACCGAATACCGAAGCCACCGGCAGCGACCGCCCGTGATGGAGCTGGTGGCGGATCTCCTCGAGAATCCCCGAAGCCTGCGTCACCACGAAAATGACCGTCGCCAGGGCGGCCGTGACGGAAAGATTCGCGGTGGCCGTTCCAAACACCTCCGAGGGCTGTCGCGTCGCGACGCCCAGGATGGCGTTCAGCGGCAGAAGCCCGAGCAGATTGTTCAACAGAATGAAGAAGAAGACGGTCCAGATCAGCGGCATATACGTATCCGTCCGCTCCTTCAGGATCGGCCGGGCCATCCCCTCACGCACCGCCTCCAACGCCGTTTCGAAGAGCAAACGCATGCCGCGCGGAACCAGCGGATAGTTGCGGCTCACCAGGACAAAGGTCACGATCAGCACGACCGCGATCAGGGCCTGCACGAACATGAGGTTCGTGACCGGAAACCGCCCAATCCAGAACAGCTCGTGCGGCAAGATGTGCTGCACGGGGTCCGCGCTTGCGAGGAGATGGAATCCGGCTGTCATGTCTTCGTGGATCCGTCCGTGTTACCCGTTCGGCGATTCACCAGGCGCACCGCCCAGACCGTTTCAACCGACAGCAGGGAAAGATAGAAGACGACGAGCCAGATGACAAGCACCTCCGCCCGCCAATATCCGAATACGCATACCGCCCAGCCCACAAGGCTCACCAACACCAACCGGATCGCCGTCGCACTCACCACCGCCTGCGGAAGGGCCCGCCTGGCCCATCGCAACGCCGCCGCGAGCGGCAGAAAGGCCAACCAGCACGCCAGAAGATTCACTCCGGCGGCGACAACGATCACCTTACCGCCCCACCCGGGAAATCGCCACGAAGCAATGGCCGAGCCGATCCCCCCGACCAGCCCCACGACAACCAATGATAGAATCACCAGCCCCTTCACGCTCGCCGCTCCGAGTCCCCACCCTCGTGCGGGGGACCACCCGGCTTGCGCTCCTCGGCGTCGCGCCGCTCCGCCTCTCTCGTCATCCGGAGGGACTCCTTGATCAGCCAGTACATCCCCCCGACCAGACCGATCGCCATCCCCCCCAGCAGGCCCCAGGGATCCCACTGCCAGCGACGATCCGCCAGGTAACCGAAATACGTAAACAGGATCACCACACCGGCGAACTCGAAACCGAGCCACGTTCCCTTGAGATAATCACCGCTGTTCCGCAACGCCATGACCCGACCGTCTTTCGACATGGCCGGCCGGTCGTTCAACCCCACCTTCGGAACACCGGCATCCCGTCCGCATGACCACCCGCCTCAGCCGGGCGTCGGGCCCCGAACCGCCGGTCGGCCGGTTCACCTCAGCCGAATTGCCCAGGGTCTCGTCACTTGCTCAAACGCCGCCGCAGTCTAGGGCGGCGAGCAACCCCGGTCAAGCGGCCGACCCGCGCAGCCGTTGGGTACATTCCTCCCGGCCGATACCCGCCACCTCACCGCCTGCGACCTGTCGAATTCGACACCGGAAATGCCTCTCCGCCGCGGTGACAAGACCTGTGTTCGTCGACCCTCGCGAAAAGAAAAAGGTCCCGCAACCTGGCCGACGGCGGCTCCTTCCACGCGTCGGATCGGCTGCAGGACCTGCCGAGGTGACGGCGGACCTCGGACCTCTGCCTATTCGATTCCCTTTCGCCCCTACGCCTCCGCCTGGGCCAGCAACGGCGGGCGACGGCGACGGCGACGCTTCTTCGGCGCGCCCGGAATCTTCACCTCCGGCTTGCGCGGCTGAGCCTCAGCCGCTATTCTCAATGCTTCCGCGGCCGTCGGCGCGAACAAGTCCGCGTTCACCTCTTTCCATAAACCCTCCGCCCGATTGAACACACCGCCCGAGATCATGATGTTCATCGTCGGGTTCGCACCCACCTCGCGGATCAACTCGATCAGCTTCCGCACCCCGGGCACCCCGCTCGGCTGAGTGCCGAAAAGCAGCAGAATCTCAGGCCGAACCTGCCCCACCAACTCCATGATCTCGTCATTGGGCACGCCCCCGCCGAGGAAGAACACATCCCAGCCATCCGCCTCGAACAGATCGGCGCACATCTGGGCACCGAGTTCCTCCGGCTCGCCGTCCGCACAGGCGATCAAAATCCGCTTGCCGTTCGGCGCGCTCTTCCGTAGATAGGCCTGGAGTTGGTCCGCCACCAGGCGGTTGATCCTCGTGGCCATGTGCTCCTGGGCTGCGTTGATCTGATCGTTCTTGTAAAGCCGGGCCACATGCTCCATCGCCGGCCAAATCATGCTGCGATACAGCTTGTCCGGCTCCACCCCCGATTCGATCGCCTCGACAAAAACCATCCGGCATTCCTGCCGACGCCCTTCGAGCAACGGACTCAAAAACCGTTCCAGCAAGCCGTCGTTTCGCATCGTTCGCTCCCAACCGAGCAGCCGAAGGTCGGGCTCGGGATCGCTCGATCCACCCGCCCGTTAATCCCATCCACCGCCTCATGCTTCGGAAAGGGAGACGCCACTCGAAAACCTCGAAACCGCCGGACGTTCCACCCCGGCCTTCACTTTTTCACATCCTCGAAGCTGATTTCCACCCCCGAATCACAAAGTGACACAACCTACCAACTTAATTAGCGTAGTGCTAATATGGGCAGTTTGGCGACTATGGCGAAGTTTCTATCGTCGTGGGCCTCAAAAAAACTTGAGACCACTTGAGCACTTTTTGCCGGGAAAGGCGCAATGTCCGAAACAAAAATGTCCTGTCCGATAACTCCTCAGACACTGCCCGCCAAAAGGGCAATCCGTGCGTTTTCGGGTCCGGTCCCACGTTCAACACGTGGTCGGACGCTCAGCCCAACAAGGTATCCCCACGTTCCAAAAGAAAGTTCGTTTGTCCGAGGCGCTCATATCGTCCGGGATCAGCGCCTGGTTCGGATTCC
>JAPKGY010000354.1 GCA_026647385.1 Phycisphaerae bacterium
ACCCCCATGCATCGTCAGCAGGCCGGCGATATCGCGAGAAAATATCCAGTCGAAGCCGGGATCGGCATTGGGCGTCAGGATGATCTTGCCAGCCAGGTCGAGATCGGGCGAGGTCTTGCTCGACAGAAAGACCACCAAGCCCCGGACTTTCTTTTGGGTGATGAAGTTCGGCTGGGCCCGAAGCTGCTCGAAGCAGACCATGTCCAGGTCGGTGCGGATCTGGCCCGGCAGGCACACCGCCTGGGTCACGCCGAAGGCTTCGCGTCCCTCTGCCGCGAGTTGCTTGAGCCGGCGGCTGACGTTCTCAGGGCCGGCGGCCCGAAGTGCGAACAGATCGGCGACGCGGATCTGCGACATCTCCTCGCGGGTCACGGAGTGCGCCGATCCGAACCTGGCCAGGGCCTCTAAGGCGGCACTAAGGTTGCGAGTGAAAATGAACTTGCCGAACTCCCGCCCTTCGATGGCCCGGCGGACAAATCGTTCAAAGCCGCCCGCGTCGACGCCGAGGTCGATGGCCTGCAGCGCCTGGTCGAGCGCCCCGCGCGTCCGCCCGTCCCACGGGTTTTGAGTGTCCTCCTGTTCCGTATCGTCCGAATCGGTCGAGGCCTTCCGGGCTGCGTCAACGATCGGTTGCAGATACTCTCCGGTCGCGCTGGCATACGGAGGCGAGGTAATGTCGTAGGTTCCCGGCCGAAGATGACCGTATCGAGCGACAAAAGCCTGCCAGGCCAGCTCGCCGCGCGCGACAGCCCGGGCATCGCGTTGCAGCCGGCTCGAAACCGTGCGGATCGATGCGAGGAATTGATCCTTCTGTTGCGTGGAAAGGATGCCGACCTCGCACAACGATCGCAGCAGGCTGATCGCCACGAATCCGTTGCGGGCCAGGTGGGCGAACGCCGGAACGCTTCGAAGCCGCGCGTCCTCCAGCAGCAGGAACGCCTTTTCCAGCGGCCCGAGGTGGGCGCCGTGAAGCCGCTCGAACCGCCGTTGCGACTCGTCCAGGACCGCCCAGTCTTGCTCGCACCGGGCGATTCCGTTTCGCGTGATGACCGTCAGACCGGCTCGAAGTTGCTCGATGTCGTCCTCGCTCAAGCCCGCGGCGCGCAGCCGATACGCCCGCCGGTCGAAGTCGAACGTCATGCACGTGAACAGCACTTCGAATTCGACCTTGTCGTGCAGGTGCGGGTGGCGCGTGAGATGATCGAGATAGTGCTCCAGCAGGCGAGACGCCGGCTCGTCGGGCAGCGAAGCGGGGATGAACGAGTTGAACGTCGCCCGGACGTCGATGTACGGATGGCCGAGCACGTCCACAAGCAGGTTGCAGGGCCTTACGTCGCGATAACCGTACTCCGCGCGCTGCGTCGCCCAGGTTTCGTCGGTGATCAGATGCCGGTAGAGCGAGAACGCCAGCCGGGAGGGTTTGGTCCCCACGATCTCCGCGGGGTTCCAGTCGGACATCACCGAAAGCTGGGTCGAGTGGCCGAGCAGGTGAGGCCGGGGGCGCTGCAGCTCCCGAAAGAAACGCGCCGCCTCGCGGATGCCGGCCGCGATCCGGGCATCATCCACCGGCTGATCGAGGTGCGCGACCGCGATAGGCCGGACCTGCAACACGTGAGCGACACCGTCGGTGGTGAAGGCAAACTCGATGTCGAGCGCGTCGTGGCCGACAAGCTGCTCGATCTCCTGGACCACGTCCAGCAGGCGATACAGCTCCGGAGGCAGCCCCGGCCGAAGAACCATGCCCCGCTGCAGAAACATCGTTCGGAGCGAGCCGCCGTTGCCGGCGGTCACGGTGTCCGTGCGAGCCGTCGTGTTGTCGTAGTTGATGACGTAGTACGGCGAGCCGAGCGAGGGCGTGCGCGTCATGACCACGCCGCTCATGGTGACCGGGGTCAGCATCTCCTGGACGAGCACCTGGTCGTCCGGCCTGGCCTCGCCGTAGGAGTGCAGGACGGTCTCGATCGCCTCCGCCAGCCGGCGGATGTCGCGGGCCGGCACGTCCGGGACGCTTCTGTACATGCCCGCCGACGACTGTCGCCAGGAGTCTTCGCTCAGGGCGCTGCTGCGAACGATAACGTTCACCTCGTCGAACGCGCCCTGGATCTCGTCGATGACCGCCGAGCGATTCCGGTTCCACTGCTCGCAGGTGAACGAGACCGATTCCCCGATCTGGCCGACCCGCACCAGCGGGCGCAGGCGGGCGAGCGACTCCGCCTTGGTGCCCAGGACGAAGCGGGCGAGGTCCTGCGGTGCATTCAGCTCGGCCCATTGGCCATGGACGTCGACGACCGCCGTCGACGCCCCGTGCTCGATCAGAACCCGGATGACCTCGGGCAGGCCGTCCGTCTTCTTGAGCGCACCCGAGGCGATCGCGTTTCGCAGGCGGGAGGCCGCCGGCCCGCTGAACTTCACCAGTCCGGCGAATTCCGCGGTCGCAGCCGGGGTGGCGATCTGCTTGCCGACGTCGAGAAGGCGGTTGCCTTCGTGAATGATCTTTTCCGCCCCGTCCATCTCGGGTCGGCTTCGACCCTCGTAGCGAACCCGCCACTGCGAATCGACAGCCACGACGACGTCGGCCTCCTGTCTTTCGAGCAGGGCGACCGTTTCGGGTCGGAACACGACGTCGGCGTAACTGACGTAAGTGGCGACCCGCGACTCCAGCGGTGCGACGGAGAGCGACTTGGCCGGCCCGGTCGTCTCCCACTCCGGATTGAACTCGAAGCGGATCGCCGGGAAACGGTTCAGGATCGCCCCGGCCATGTAGCCGCCGACGAAGCGCAGATCGGGCGACGGCAGGACCGAGAAGGCCGACAACAGCCAGTCGAGCACGCAGCCCCCGCGGCCGACGTCGACCATGGCGGTCGGCATCTCACCGCGCGGATTGCGCCCGGCGCCGAGAATGACCGCCCGGTATGCCGGCGCTTCGCCTGAAGCCACGGTCGAAGCGGCAACCGGGGCCTGGGGCCGGGTTACCTGGCCCGCGCCCTCGATCGACCGGACAAGTGTGGCCGAACCGTTCGCCTGGGAACGCATGGTCCGTTACCGATCGCGGCGGAACAGGCGGAGGACCCGCACGACGCTCTGGCGGAAGAACAGCCCCAGGCCTACAACCGATCCAACCACGAGCTGCAACACGATGCTTCCACTGCCCGGGTCGATGTAGCTCAGTATCAAATCTGTCATGGGTCCGGATCTCCAATCGGAGAAGGCCGACGGCGCGCGGAACCCTCTCGCGTGCGCCCGATAATCGCAGCCTTTCGAGGAATATCGCTACATTTCGAGGTCGTCTGAAGGTAATTCCGCCCCCGCTTGGATGGGCGAGAATCCGGGCGGTTGCTCAGTTTTGGCTGGTACGCTCGGAGCGGCCAAGGTTCGCGGTTACCGGCGGCGGGGGCGCCGCCAGCCGGGCGATAGCCTCGGGGTCACCCGGGTTGGCCAGGCCGCCGTCGATCAGCGGACCGATCCGGTTCATCGCATACTCCGGTCCCAGGGCCAGCGGCTCACTCTGGTGGGGCAGCTTCACGATCAGCGGCACGTGGTTGACGGGATCCGTGCTTTGGCCGGCCTGGCGCCTCGGTTCCGCGCGGTAGCTGTGGTCCGAAGTGAGGACGAGCAGGGCGTCGTCAAATCGCCCCGCCTTCTCCAGGGAAACCACGATCTCGCCGATCAGCCGATCCAGGGCCCGCAGGTTGCGCTCGTAGCCGGCTTCGTCGCTCGGTCGGTAGACGATCCCCGCGAGCCCGGCGAAGTCGCCGTTCTCGTCGAACAGGTACGGCGCGTGCGGCAGCGGGTAGTGAAACACCGCGAACGTGTTGTCGGGTTGCTCCGTCAGGACGCAAAGCAGATCCCGCTTCATGTGCTCGTGCAGCCGAACCTTCTGGAGGTAACGCATCCGCGGGAACAGTTTTCGATAGACCCGGCTCGAGATCGGGTCCGTCCAGTACTGCATGGCGTAGACGGCCTGGACGCCCGCCTCCGCCGGAAGTCCCGGCTGCGGCGTCTGATACAGCGGATAGGATCGGCACACGTCGACCTGCCGCCCCAGCAACTGGTGATAGGGCAGGCTGAAGCCGACCATGAAGGTGCGATAGCCGCGGGCCGAGTACCGTTTGAAAATACTGTCAAACTCGCGGCTGTCGGCGATGCCGCCATCGCGCCCGAATCCCACGCGTCCCTCGTCGTACACCACCGGTCTGTCGTTTTCAAACAGGAGCCGGGGAATCGACGTCTGGGTCTCGTCGCCACAGGATCGGGCGTTGTGAAACGTGATCGCCTGACGGGTCAGCCGGGCGAGATGGGGCATGTCGTCCCGGACGGCCCCGTTGGGGTAGGTGCGCTCGTAGGACCATTCATCGAAAATGAACAGGAAAACCGGGGAACGATCCCCCTGGGCCTGGTTCCGGACGACCGTCGACGTGGCGGTGGTCGGCGGCAGCGGCGACATCACGCTCGGATAGGTCGAAGCCAGCATGAGCTGCACGCTCACCAGGACCACGACCGGGGACAGGATCATGCACAGTTGCCGGCAGCGCGGCACCAGGCGGCGATTGGGTCGGAAAAAAGAGTATCCAACCAGCAGAACCAGCAGGATCCACAGGACGTTCATCTTCAGCCCGTGCTGGCTGATCGGGCGAGCCCTGACCGGAAGCCGCGGTACGCGCCCTGTGCCGCCAGAGCGTGCCCGAAACCTCGCGGCGCCTCCTGAGCCTTTGGCCTCAACTCACCCCACGACTGCGTAGCGTGGCTGTCGACGTC
>JAPKGY010000355.1 GCA_026647385.1 Phycisphaerae bacterium
GGCGGCTGAGCACGCGGCGCGCCTCGGCGAGCCCGGCATCGTCGAGCGGCTGGCCGGTCTGGGCGCCCATCATGCCGATCATCCCGTGGTGTGTCTGACTTTCGACGACGGCATGGCGGACAATGCGGAACTGGCCTTGCCGATCCTCGATCGCTACGGGCTGGCCGCGACGTTTTTCCTCGCGACCGGCCATGTTGATACCGGGACGCCTCTCGTCAACGACATGATCCGTCTGCTCCGGCATGCCATATCCGTCGGCCGATGTGACCCGCCCGGGAAGGGGGCTTGCCTCGTGTTATTGACTCAGCCCAACTACTACAAGTCGGCCAGCCTGTTTGCCTATCGCCAAGAGCTGTTGGCGTTCTGGAACGCCAACCGATCGAAAGTGGACCGCGACGCAATGACCGCGTTGGCCATCATGTCCTGGGACCAGGCTCGCCGGTTGCGCGATGCCGGGATGGAGATCGGCGCCCATACCGTCGATCACGTCATCCTCTCGCGTGAACGCGATTCGGTGCGACGCGATCAGATCGTGTCGTCCGTCCGCAGAATCCAGGCCGAGTTGAAGATCGATCGCGTGCCCTTCGCGTACCCGAACGGCCGAAAGGAAGACTTCGGCGCGCCGGACACGGCTGTGCTGGAAGAGTTGGGCACACCCTGCGCGGCGACGACTGTTCCCGGGTGGAACGACGCAACGACGCCTCGCTTGACGCTGCGACGAAGCTGCATCGGCCTGCACCATTCGGATCGCGCGTTCTTGGCGGCTGTGTTCGGCGTGCTTGACCGCGATGCGGTTGCGCCGGCCAGGAGGACGGCATGAGCGACGTGGCGACTTCGCCGTGGCGATCTTCCCGGTCGAATGGGCATGCCCTTCGCGGCGAAACAGGTCGTGCGATCTCCGTGGAACGCCGGGATTCGTTCGATGCCCCCGGATTGGCCGCCGCCTGGGATGCGCTGTGCGAGGTCGATCCGCGGGCCCATCTCTTCTCGACTTATGCCTGGTGTCGCAGTTGGGCCGAGACCGTCGGACGCGAGAGCGCTCCGCTGATCCTGCAGGTTCGCGGTGAGACCGGCGAGACCATCGGCCTGGCGCCGCTTTGCCTGTCGTCTCATCGGCGGGGGACGTGGCTGGAGTTCCTCGGGCGCCGCCGCGTGAGCGGCGACCACCTCGACGTGGTCGCGGCGCCCGGCCGGGAGCCGCATGTCCTGGCGGCGGTCGCCGACTGGCTCGATGAGCACGATTCGCTTGGCGATGGGATCGAACTCGGCGAACTGCACGAGGACGGTCTGACGCATGCGCACGTCAAGGAGTGGGCTCGGCGGCGCGGCTACTCCTGGATCGAGCAGGAGCGGCGGCGGGTCCCGTATGTGGATCTGCCCGCCTCGTTTGAGGAGTACTTGGCGTCGCGATCGTCGAACATGCGGTATCACGTCCGGAGACGCCGGCGCGGATTCGAGCGTCTGGCCGATGCGTCGATCGAACGGGTCGACGGCAAACGGGGCCTGGCCGACGCCCTGGAGGATTTCTTCAGGCTCCATCATGCCCGATGGCGGCGCGACGGCCTGTCGGGCAACTTTCAGGCCGCCGGGATGCGCGATTTCCTGCACCGCTTCTGCGCCGAGGCGGCCGGCAGGGGATGGCTTCGCATCTACCTGCTGCGATTCGCCGGCACCGCCGTCGCGTCGCTGGTCGCCTTCCATTGGAAGAACGTCGCGTACTACTACCAGATGGGCTGGGCCCCCGATTGCCCGCTGCCCAGTCCCGGCGTGATCCTGCTCGCTGAGAGCATCGAACAAGCCGTCGCCGAGGGCTGCACGCGCTACGACCTGTTGCAGGGCGACGAGAGCTACAAGTCGCGCTGGACGGACCGCGCCGAGACACAGATCACGCTCGTCGTCGGTCGATCGCGCGCCGCACGCGCCCAATTGCGCGCCGAAAGGCTCAAGAATCGGGTGAAATCGGTCGTTCGGCATTGCATCGGCCCGGGTTGCTGGGAGGCGGTCAAACGCACCCTGGGGCGGACGCGTATGCCCGGCGGTCACGTCAGTCCGAAGAGTAAAGCGGACCCGTCTTTTGAAGAGGTGGCTCCATGAGCGACGCACGGAATCGAAACCGGCCGAACGTCATCATCACGGGTATGGCCCGGTCGGGAACCAGCCTGACGACGTCGGTGCTGGCGGGGCAGGGATATCACGTGGGTGAGGAAGCGTCGGAGGCGGATAGCGCGAACCCGAGGGGCTACTTCGAGGGCAAGCGGATCGTCGACGCAAACGTGGCCTTGCTCCGGGCCGCCGGCTTCGCCCATCACAATACCTGGATGTTCGAGCCGGTCTCCGACGAGATTGCGTCGGTACTGTCCCGGATGGAGCCCGCGCCGGAGCTTCGCGAGGTGATCGAATCCTTCGATGCCCACACCCCGTGGGTCTGGAAAGACGTACGCTTCTGCTACACCCTGCCCGTGTGGCTTCGGGTGCTCGATCCGGACCGGACGCGGTTCATCATCGTTCGGCGCAGGCCCGAAGCCATCCTGCACAGCATCCGCCGCCACAACGCCAAAAAGAGCGGATCAGCCAATCTGCCAACCATCACCCGGCTGATGGAGCACCACATCGTCTCAGCGAAGGCCGCCTTGACCCGGGCCGGCGTGCCATTCCTCGAAGTCCGCTACGAGGACTTCTTCGCCGCGCCCGAAAAAGTGGCCGACGCTCTGTCCTGCCTGACCGGCCTGCCGATCGCGCCCATCGACCTCAACGTCGAAACGAGCCTCAATCACGACACGCTGCTCGACCGCGTGCGCACAGCCGTCGTCGCATGCCTGGACCTGCCGGGCCTCAGGACGGTCAAGAGTCTCCTGAAACGAGCCCTCACCCCAAGCCATCCGCACTCGGCCGAAGTCGCGAGAGGCTGATCGAGGCTCGCCGTGGTTGCGTACTCGATGGAATGAAAATGGCACCTGAAATGCCCGCGACCCACTGCGCGGTTGCGCCGCCCGCATTCTCCCCGTCACCGCGTCCCCTGGTCCCCCCGTCATCAATCCGCGGACGCCCATCCGTGCAGCACTTCCGGAGGGGCCCTGAAGGCCGGCCCGTCCTACGCCCCGCGGCCGGCTGTGCTGCGGAACCGGCTGGTCGTCCGGGCGATGAGTTTCAATGTCGCCCGTCCTTCGGCGGATGCTTCCAGTCCGACGAATTGCATGCCCATCCTCAGGTGGCCTTGCGGCGTCCGCTCGACGCCGCGCACCCGGGCGGTCAGCTCCCGCGGCTCGCGGGCCGGGTCGAGCGGCAACAGGCAGCGCATCACGTCGCCGGGCCGCCATTTGTTCCGCGCATCCGGAGGAACCGCCACGCTCATTCCGCCGGCCGACAGGTCCAGCAGAATCCCGCGACGAGGCATCGCACGCGCGTCCGCCGAGCCGTCGGCCTCCAGCCGCGTCAGGTTGACCGGAATCGTCAACTGGTCGGGTACCCGCGCGCGCACGTACGTCCGTCTTTGAAGCTGCTGCACATCGAGCGGCTTGCGGATGACCAGGTGGCCGGTCCGATCGTCCTGGCCGACGAGTTCCGAGTCAAAGAGGATCTTCTTGTGACCTTTGCGGACAGCGACCCCGATCGTCTGCCCGATCTCGATGTCGGTTGGATTCTTCCTGACTTCCGGCGGGCATGCGACGGTCAGCGTGCTGTCGCCCTCGGCCAGCAGTTGCGATTTCCAGTTACACCAGAGCGACTTCGTCCTGACGTGCAGCACGAGGGCGCTGCGGTCCGCCGTTGCCTCGCGGAGCCACTGTTCGTCGTCCAGTCTTTCGCTGGGGTACATCAGAATCCCTCCGGGCCGGGCGTCCGAGTCGGCAGCATGCTTCGCTCGCGCAGCTTGTTTCGCAACGACTCCGCCATCTGGACGGCCGACGCCAGTTGCGAATCGATCAGGAAGTGCAGGCCGACGATCATCTTGCCCTGGGTGCCGGCCGGCGTCTTGTTGCAAATGACCGCGTCGAACACGAACCGCTGCGGGTCCGTCCGGGCCAGACTGAAATCCACCCGGACCGTTTCCCCGATGAACAGTTGCTCGCCGATGTTCACGTCCGTCCGGCACGCCAGGCCGTCCGCGCTCACGTTACAGAGCCAGCCCGTTCCCTCGCTGGGCGGTTCTCCCTCGCGCCGCCAGGTGATCCGCACGCGCGTCGAGTCCGCCAGCGGGAAGCGGCGATAACGCCGTCGCTGCGCGACTTGCAGAGTCTCCGGCCGACTCAGGTGGATGAGCAGCCCGCTCGGCGGCTCCAGGGGCTTGGTGACTCGGGTCACGTCCGAGCTGCACAGGTAGACGTTCTCGCCCAGGCGGATGGCGAGATCGCAGTACGTTCCGGACAGTTGATAGAACTCCTCCATGCGCAGCCGAACGTCGGGTGGAGCCTCGACGGCCAGGTCGTAGGAGAGCACGATCACGCCCGAGCCCTCGCGCCGCCCGCCGCCGTCCGGGGACGGTTCGAAGCGGCAGGTCACAGGCTCCTGGCTTTCCCAGACGCGCGGCTCCATGAGCACTTCCGCCCGGTGGCGGATGGCCTGCTCCATGGTTCGGGCCGACTGCCGGGGACTCAACTCAATCGCAAATGGCATGGCTTGGTCTCTTTCACCTCGGGCCAAAACGCTCCGCGCCCTCGCCGAGCGATCCGATCCCGACCCCGCCGGCGCGCGACAACCCCAATGCCGTTTTCGGTGTCTGCCCGAACGCACTTGACCTTCAAACTCGACCGC
>JAPKGY010000356.1 GCA_026647385.1 Phycisphaerae bacterium
GACTGGTCTGCATCTTCGTCGATAACGGCGTGCTGCGCAAGAATGAAGTCGCGCTCGTCGAGTCCACGTTCCGCGGGCATTTCAAGGTCGACCTCCGCGTGGCCGACGCCCGGCAACTGTTCCTCGATCGTCTGGCCGGCGTAACCGATCCGCAGGAAAAACGCCGACGCATCGGGCACACGTTTATCGACGTTTTCAGCCAGGAGGCGCGTTCGATCCCCAACGCCCGCTACCTCGCCCAGGGCACCCTGTACCCCGACGTGATCGAGTCGGGTCAAGGCCTCAGCGGGCACGCAGCCAACATCAAGCTGCACCACAACGTGGGCGGCCTGCCGCCCGACCTGGACTTCGAGCTGATCGAACCGTTGCGCGACCTCTTCAAGGACGAGGTGCGACTGGCCGGCGAACACCTCGGCCTGCCCGCCGAAATCGTCTGGCGCCACCCGTTCCCCGGGCCGGGCCTGGCGGTTCGCATCATCGGGGAGGTCACCGCCCAGCGCGTCGCCCTGCTTCAGGAGGTGGATGAGATCGTCATCGAGGAGATCCGGGCCGCCGGCTGGTACAACAAGATCGGCCAGGCGTTCGCCGTCCTCGTGCCGGTCAGCACGGTTGGAGTCATGGGCGACGGGCGCAGCTATGAGGGCCAGCACCTGGCCGCCCTGCGGTTCGTCGAGACGACGGATTTCATGACCGCCGACTGGGTCCACGTCGACTACGAGTTGCTCGGCCGCATCTCGAACCGGATCATCAACGAGGTCCCCGGCGTCAACCGCGTCGTCTACGACGTCTCGAGCAAACCGCCGGCCACCATCGAGTGGGAATAATGGTCCGCGCGATCATCATCGTCGACCACGGCAGTCGGGCAGCCCGAGCCAACGAAATGCTCGATGCCCTGGCGGACGTGCTCCGCGCCCGAACGACCGACCGCGTTTACGCCGCGCACATGGAGCTGGCTGAGCCGACCCTCGGGCAGGCGTTCGACCACGCGGTGGCCGACGGCGCCGACTTCATCTTTGTCTTCCCGTACTTCCTCTCCCCCGGCAGGCACAGCCGCGAGGACATCCCCCGCCTATGCGCCGAAGCCGCCGCCCGCCATCCGCGCGCCCGCTGGCACTGCTCCGGCCCGGTAGGCCTGGACCACATGATGGCCGACCTCATCCTCCACCGCGTCGCCCACTGCGAACAAAGCAACTACCAGTGCGACAATTGCCCCGAGAGCCCCGCCGAATGACCCACCGATTCGACTCGCGCAACAAAAACCCCGGACGGGCTGGCCCGGGGTTTTTGGACATCCGAATTCCGTCACTCAAACAGGCCGCTCGATTCGACCTGATTACTTCGCGGTCGCCACCTTGGCCGGGAGCAGGTCAGCCGGGATCGGCTTGCCCGCCAGGAGGGCGTCGAGCTGCTTCTTGGTCCGCTCCGACAGGTCGGGCCGTGCGCCGACGCTGACGGCCGCCACCTTCCCGCTCTTCTCCAGAACCACCAGCGTCGGATAGCCCCTGGCCTTGAAGGCCTCGGCTCCGATCTTGTTGTCCGGATCCATGAGCAGCTCGCCCGAGACGTTGGCTTGCTCCATCATCTTGCTGGCTTCTTCCTTGGTGACTTTCGGCTCCCGCATGGTCTGAGCGAGGTACACAAAGCGGACGCCCTTGCTTTCATACTCCTTGCGGATCGCCTCGACGACGGGCATCTGCCGGCGGCAGAACCCGCACTTGGGCGAGAAGATGTCGAGAACGACAATGCCCGCTCCCAGGTTGTCGTGGGCGATGGGCTTGCCGCTTTCGGTGGTCGCGCTGAACGCCGGGATCGGTTTGCCGACCAATTCCTCGGTCGGATTGGTCCGCGGCGTCTCCGCGGCGGCCGGCGGCTTGGCGTCCTTCGGCGGGAGCAACTCGGCCGGGATCGGCTTGCCCGCCAGAATCGCATCCACCTGCTTCTTCAGGCGAGCCGGCAGATCGGGTTGGAATCCCACGTTGACGGCCGCGATCTTGCCCTTGCGGTCCAGCAGGACCATCGTGGGGAAACTCGTCGCCTTGAAGGTCTTGCCCAGCTCGTTGTCCGGGTCCATGGCCACGTCGCCCGACACCTTCATCTGCTCGAACATCTGCGAGACTTCTTCCTTCGTCACTTTCGTCTTGCCCATGGTCTCGGCCACGTACACGAAACGGACGCCCCGGTCCTCCAACTCCTTGCGGACCTGATCGACCAGCGGCATTTGCTTCTTGCAGAAGCCGCACTTGGGCGAGAAGAAGTCCAGCACCGCCACCGCGCCGCCCAGGTCGTCCTTGGAGATCTTCTTACCCTCTCCCAGCTCCGCGACGAACGCCGGAATGTCCTGCCCGATCATCGTCTCCGCCGGCCGAAGCGTGCGTTGAGCCTGCGCCGGACTGGTCGTCGGCGGCGCGGCCGCCGGAATCGTCTGCCCCGTAATCGGGACCACGACCACCGGCTTCTCGGCATCGTCGGTCTTGATGGTGAGCTTCCGCCCGCTCGCCGGCGGCACGTAGTCCATCGGCATCTCGAGCGTGATCAGGAACAGTTTGCCCGGCTGATACTCCTTGAAGCTCACGCTGATCGATTCCGGATCGTCGGTGGTGGCCTCGAGGACCTTGACCGGCTTTTCGCCGTTGTTGTTGAAACGCACGGCGATCTTCCGCGTCGGGGGCTTGGCCGCCGGACCGGTCGTCGGCGGCGGGAAAATCGCCTTCACGTTCTGCGGAGTCTCCTGACGGATGACCCGCACGACCGGCGGCAGCACCTCGAGCCGAACCGGCATGTTGGCGCTGACAAGAATCTGGATTTCTTTCTCCTTCTCCAGATTGGTCTTGAGCGTGGCGCTCACACGCTTCGAGCCGGGCTCACCCCACGGAGGAACGGCCGATACCTTCAACTCGTACTCCTTCCCCGGCTTCGTCGGGGTGAGCTCAAACTTGAAGACGTCCGGGTTCTCGGGCGGCTGGAGGGTCAACTCCAGGTTTTGCTCGGTGTTGTTGGTGATCTTGACCACCCGTTCCTGGGGCTCGTTCCCCCCGATGGCGGAGAAAAACACACTGGGCGGGTTGACGTCGATGTAGCGCTTGGCCTCGCCCTTCAGCGTAAGCCGCATCTGCGGCGATTCCGGGTCGTCCGTGTAAAGAGTCGGGCTCTTTGTAAACGGCCCGCGGAAGTGCGTCGTGTTGACCGTGAAGGGGAACTCGCCGGACTCACCCGGCTTCAGGGCCTCGGGATACTTGCCGGCCACCGTACAGCCGCAACCCGGCACCACTTTCGTGATGTGCAGGTCCGCCTGGCCGACATTGGAGACCTTGAACGTGTGGCTGATCGGATCGCCCGCATGGATCGTCCCGAAATCCTTCACCGGCTCAGCGACGGCGATCTTCGGCTTGGCCTGATCCGCCGCCGGCCGGGTCGTCGCCGCCGGCAGCGTCGTCGCCGCTCCCTCGCCGGCTGGCGCCGACGCCGTCTGTCCCAAAACACACGGCGCCAGGATCGCGATCGCGCCGGCCACCGCAAAAAACCGAGACAAAAACGCTCCACCTGATCTCAACATGTACCGCATGGCTACCATCCTCATTTTTCTCGGGCTTGTCCGCGAAAAACCTATTGTATCATCCCTAATCGGCGTCAAAAACGCAAATATCGAGCATTCCAGGCCGGAAAAGGCCGTCTCAATCCCATTTCGCCCACCGGCTACCCCGAGGTCGCTCACCCGAAGCCGGGCCGCCGCTCTGGGGTCCTCGACCATCGGAGACGGCCCGCAGCAACACGGGGGCAAGCCTCCAAGATCGCTCGTGCCGTTTTCGGTGGGGGAGTTTCTTTGCGGTGCGGCCATCTCTCCGCAGGTGAGTTGCCACGGTGACTCACCTGCGGAGAGATGCCTGCACCCCAAGAGCCGGACGAAACGAGCTTACCGAAAACGCCCCTAACTGTCGGTCCAACCCGGTACCCGAGGCTACCGGCGAATCCCTATAAGCCTAGGAGAAGTCGCTAATCCGGGCCACTTCAACCCCGCCCCGGCTTCTACGCCCCGTCCCCGGTCGTTGGAGCCAGCCGCCCCCCTCCCTAACACAAACCTTCCCGGATCGTCAAGCCCCGGCTTTGCCGACCGTCCCGGATGCGGGCCGGCACACCGGCACCCGCCGGCCTGCCCGCCCGGCCTTTGATTCAGCCAGGGGGCGGATTACCATGGCCCCCCGACCCACGGAGGATCGTGTGCGATGGCAAGACACCCCACCTCCTGCGAAATTCAAATCCGGGTCCGCTACGCGGAGTGCGACCCGATGGGCGTCCTGCACCACTCCAAGTACTTCGAGTACCTGGAGGTAGCCCGTACGGAGTTGCTGCGCCGGTCCGGGGTCCGGTACCGTGACCTGGAGGGGCGGGGAATCCTCTTCGTCGTCAGCCGGGTCGAATGTCGATTTCGCAGGCCGGCGCGTTACGACGACGAACTCACGCTCAAGGTCGAGATCACCCGCATGACCAAGGCCCGCATCGACCACAAATACGAGTTGTATCGCGATGGCGTGCTGCTCTGCGAAGCCTCCACTGTGTTGGCCTGCGTCGATCGGCAAGGCCAGGTGATCCCCATCCCGGATGAAATGACCCTATCGGAGTAACGCCGTCCCGATGCCCGCTCTTTGCCGACTCGCCCAACCCGACCGATACGTCGTCTCCACCTGGAACCTGGCGGACGACCCGCAGGTCCGCCGCTATTGGCTCGATCTGTTCGCGGGCTTCCCCGACCGCATGGCCCGCCACCTGCGCGAGGATGGATTGGCCGGCCCCGAGTTCGAGACCCGCTGGCCGGCCTTCTGCGCCGAATACGACTCCGGCATGGAAGCGATCCGCCGGCGGGCGGAACGCGAGGGCGACCTGCGAACCATCGATCTCTGCCGCTTCCGGTCGGGCCTGCTCCATCGCCACGGCTATCCCGATCCCTACGCGGGCGTCAAGCAGCGGGAAAACGACCTGGCGGCCTTGGTGTACCCACGGGTGATCGACCAAATCGACCGGACGAGGCCGTCCCAGAGATGGGACATGCTGTTCCGCGGGCTTCTGGCGGGCAACCTGTTCGACCTCGGCTGCCCCAAAACCATCGACATGTACCACAACGGGCAGATCGACTTCTTCGAGACCCTCCAGAACCTTCCCCGCGAACCCTGGTACATCGATCACACAGCCGCCCTGCTGGAGAATCTCCGCGAGAAACCGGCCTGGCGTCAGGCGCTGATCTTCGTGGATAACGCGGGCGCGGACATCGTCCTGGGAGTGCTTCCCGTCGCCCGCGAGATGGCCCGGGCGGGCATGCGCGTCGTCCTCGCAGCCAACGGTGCTCCCGCACTGAACGACATCACTCTGGCTGAACTGAACCCCCTGCTCGAGCGACTGGCTGCCGGCGACGCCCTGCTCGCCAGCCTGATGGCCGCCGGACGGCTGACGACCGTCGACTCCGGGGGCGATACGCCGCTGATCGACCTGAGCCGGGTCAGCGACGCCTGCAACGCAGCCGCGGCTGAAAGCGATCTGCTCGTCCTCGAAGGGATGGGCCGCGGCGTCGAAAGCAACTGGACCGAACGCTTCACCTGCGACGTGTGGCGGGTCGCCCTGCTCAAGGACCAGACCGTCGCCGACTGGATCGGCGCCCGCCTGTTCGACGGCGTCTGCCGCTTCGAGCCCGCCGATTCGTCCACCTTCTCCGATGTCTTTGTTACCTGTAGCAGTAACGATGATATCAGCACGCTTTACAGCGTCGTCCATTTTCTTCACTTCATAACCGTCCATTGCCGCC
>JAPKGY010000357.1 GCA_026647385.1 Phycisphaerae bacterium
CGTGCCGATCGTCTTCCTGACCAGCATCAACGAGCCGGACACGATTGTTGACGGCCTGCGCCGCTGGAGGCGCTGCTGCGGGCGATCCGGGGTGCGGCGGCCGGACGTCCCTATTACTCCCGCGAGGTTCTGTCGCGGCTGGTCATCACCCCCGACGGGGCCGCCCTGCCCAAGGAGCAGCAATCCCGCGCATCCTCGCTCACCCCGCGCGAGCTGGAAGTCCTGCGTTATCTGGCTCGGGGCCTGGCGAAGAAGGAAATCGCCCAGCTCATGCACATCAGCGTCAACACGGTGAACCGCCACACCGACAGCCTGATGGCCAAGCTGGACATCCACGACCGCGTGCAACTGGCCGGCTACGCCATCCGCGAGGGTCTGGCCGAGCCCTGAGTCCCATAAGACCCGGCACCCTCCACCGAACTCCCTTCGCAATTGACCCAACCGCACTATACCGCCTGCGCGCGTTTCTATTCTAGATTTCACCCGTCGTTGAGACAGGTCATCGGGCCACCTGGGGATGACCGCAAAGGGGGAGACAGTAGAACGGAGGAACTGTCCCTTTTTTGGAGGAGAATCATGTGGTCCGGTAACAGAACACAGGGGAATCGGAAGATGTTTGCTCGGGTGCTGACGGTGGGTGCGTTGCTGGCGGCGATCGCCGTCCCGGCTTCGGTCGCGCAGGCCCAGACCGCCGGCTCGATCGTCCGCGTCGAGGAAGACTGGGCCATCGTTCTGAACGAGCCCAACGATGGAATCTCCTCGCCGCAGTTTCACACCGTCATGTCCCCGACGGGTGACTTGAACTCGCTGTATGCGCAGGTGACCTGGAACTACCGCGAGTCGCCCGATTTCGCTCCGGGCGGCCTGGAGCTGCAGATGCGGAATGGCGAGGTTCTGGCCCAGAACAAGATCGGCCGTGAGGACCAGTTCAGTACCTGGGCGGAGACGATCCGTTGGACGCAGACGATGGAGACCAACGGCGTCAACCTCAATTTCAGCATCAAGGACGGCCAATCCATCACCTGGGGGCCGTTCGGCTACGGCGAAGGCCTGCACGTCAGCGAAAGTGGCGGTCCGCTGAACCTGAACACCTACAGCCCGGACGTTTCGGTCCAGAACGCCTGCATCACCTACGGCAGCAACCGCGTGAACGCGCTCGTGCTGATGGAGGTGCGGTATTACAGCCAGACCGGGCTGGTCAAGACCGACGGTATGCGGGTGGTCTACGTGATAGGTCAATAGTTCGGACACTATCGGGAGACGAGTTGGTTCGGGTCGGCGAAGGCCGACCCGACAGACGTGAATGGGAGGCGGTATCAGCCATGAGAAGCAGAAAGAACGGACAGTCCCTTCGGTCGCGAAGGCGGGGAGCCGCGATCGCCATGACCGCCATCAGCATGACCGCTGTGGTCGGATTCGCCGCTCTGGCGATCGACGTCGGCATGCTCTACAACGTGCGCACCGAACTCCAGCGCACCGCTGATGCCGCCGCCCTGGCTGGGGCCAGCAAGCTCCTCGACCAACACGCACTCATGGGCACCCCCGATCCGGCGGACGATATCGCGGCGGCCAAGTTGAGAGCCCAGGAAATCGCCCTGCTCAACCCGGTATACAACGACAACCCGCAAGTGGACGGCAACGATATCCAGGTCGGGTACCTGAGCAACCCCGAAAACCTCACCGAGCCGATCAGTCTTGCCAACCCGGCCCAGTACAACACCGTGCGCGTCACGGTCCGCCGTGACGGGACGACGAACGGGCCGATTCAGCTTCTGTTCGCTCAGATATTCGGGTTGACCTCGGCCAACGTGACCGCCAGCGCGGCGGCTGTCTTCAAGGACGGCGTCGTCGGCTTCAAAGCCACCTCGCAAACCGGCAACACCGGATTGATGCCCCTTACCTTGCACCGGGACGCCTGGGAGGATCTCCTGGCTTGGGCCGGTAGTGCGGGCGACAATTACTCTTACGATCCCGACACGGGTACCGTTACGCCGGGATCGGACGGGATACCGGAGCTGAACCTCTACCCTGGAGGCGGGGCCAGCCAGCTTCCTCCGGGTAACTTCGGAACGGTCGACATCGGCTCGCCCAACAACAGCGCCCAGGATCTTTCACGGCAAATCCGTTACGGAGTGTCGGAGGAAGACCTGGCGTACTTCGGCGGCGAACTGCGGCTCGGCCCGGACGGCACGCTGCTCTTGAACGGCGACACCGGCCTGAGCGCGGGCATCAAGGATGACCTCGAAGCCATCAAGGGCAAAGGCCGGGCCATCCCGCTGTTCAGTCAGGTGGCGGGTCCGGGCAATAACTCCATGTTCACCATAATCGGATTCGCCGGCATCCGGATCATGAACGTGAAGCTGACCGGGGCGGCCAACAAGAAACAGGTCATCATCCAGCCGGCCTACGTGATCGACGACTCCGTGATCACCGAGGCGACGTCCGGACCGAGTTTCTTCGTCTATCAGCCCGTGAGGCTGTGTCGATAACGTTCAGCCGCGCACGATATACTGCCCTCGCCAGGAGTGCCGGCCGGGATGCAGGGAACGCATTCCGACCGGCACAGCTTTTTTTCCCGCGGGGAGGGAGCTTGCGGGGCGTCGCCGGCTCTCCCGGCCCGGAGCGATGACATCGCCCTGAGCCGGCTATCCCGCCTGCAACGTGAACTGCTCATAGAGATGGGCGTACCGGCCGTCCTGTTCGAGCAACTCCCAGTGCGTACCGCGTTCGACGATTCGTCCCTGATCGATGACCAGAATGCAGTCCGCGCGCTGAATGGTACTCAGGCGGTGAGCGACGACGAAGGTGGTCCGGCCGGCGAGCAGGCGCTCGATCGAGTCCTGGATCAGTTGCTCCGTCGCGGTGTCGACGGAACTGGTGGCTTCGTCAAGCATGAAGATGCGGGGGTCCGCCAGGAACGCCCGGGTAAAGCAGATGAGCTGGCGCTGCCCAAGGGACATATTCGCGCCCCGTTCGCCGACCTCGGTGAGAAAACCGTTTTTGAGGGACGTTAAGGCATCGTACGTACCGAGTCGACGAGCGGCGTTGTAAACGTCTTCCTCCGAAGCTTCGGGGCGGGCGTAGCGGATGTTGTCCATCACATTTCCGGTGAAGAGGTAGTTGCTCTGGAGAACGAGCCCCATCTGGCGATGGAGCGATTCGGCGGTCACGTGGCGGATGTCGTGCCCGTCGACCAGGATGCGTCCTTTCTGCGGCAGGTAGAATCGGGCGATCAGGGAGATGATGCTGCTCTTGCCGCCGCCGGTAGGCCCGACCAGGGCGATCATCTGCCCGGGCTCGGCCACAAAATCGATGTCGTGCAGGACGGGCCGATCGGGATGATAACCGAAGGTAACGCGTTCAAAGGCGACGCGGCCGCGGATCGGAGGCAGCGCCTCGGCGTTCGGCTCATCGGCGACGTCGGGCTGCTGGTCGAGAAACGAGAAGATTCGCTCGCCGCCGGCCATCGCAAGCATGAGCTGATTGTAGAAGTTACCGAAGTTGACCACGGGGGCCATGAACCAGTCCCAGTAGAGAAAGGCGGTTACGACCGAACCGACGCCGACGCTGCGATCGATCCGGCCGGTGGCGACGAGATACCCGCCATACAGCAGGATGATGGCCCGACCGGTGAAACCGACCAGGGTGAGCAAAGGCTGATAGATTCCGTTGGCCCGGGCGGCGCGGACGTTGTTGGCGGTGTTGACGTACTGAAGGGAGTTGAAAACCCCGAGGTTCCACCCCTGGCGGTTGAAGGCGGTCACCACGCGGACGCCGGTGATGTTCTCGGCCAGGTTGGTCGAGACGCGAGTGAATCCTTCCCTCGCCCGCTGGTAGAGCACGGCCGCGGTCTTGCGGTAGGTCCGGTTGAGCACGAAGAGGATCGGGGCGAGCCAGGCCACGGCGGCGAAGAGACGGGGCTCGGTCTTCAGCAGCATGCCGGCCGCCACGCAAACCATGAGTGTGTTTTTGACGACGATGTCGATGCCCCAGACGTTGACTTCGCGAAGGCTGTTCACGTCCGTGCTGCAGCGGCTGATGATGCGTCCCAGCTTGGTCTTGTCGTAAAAGCTCATCGACAGCCGCTGGAGGTGCGCGAACAGGAGCCGGCGGATGTCGAACTGCACGCGTTCGCCCGCGTCGACCATGATGAGAATCGTGGCTCGCTGGAGAATCAGGGCCACCGCCAATACCGCCCCCCAGAGTCCGATGATCGCCAGCAGGTGGTGAATCGCGCCGGCCTCGCTCGGCATGGGATCGATTCGTGCGGTGGCGTAATTCGTGGTCCAGTTGATGATCGCGCCCATGAACCGCGGCGACTGCATTTCCAGCAGGACCATGACGACGCCCAAAGCGATGCCGAGGGCGTAGCGCCGCCGGTACGGCTTGAGGTGCGCGAACAATCGGCGGATGAGTTTGAAGTCGATCGGCCGATAGCGCGGCTCGCCCTCCTCGCCGAGTTTCTCGAGCTGTCCGGCGCCGCCGAGGAAATCTCGAAGGCGATCCCACCACGTCCGCGCGGGCGCGGAGCTCGCGGCGCGATCAGGGGTTCGCGTCATGGTCGACCTCCCCCGACGCAACGGCGGTTTTCAGGGTGCTCGGCAGCGCGCGCATGCGTTTGAGGTGCGACGGCGCGCCTTCCGGTTCCTCGTGGTCCTGGTCGCCGTAGAGCTGCAAGTTGACGATCTGTCGATAGTGGCCCGCCTGGGCGAGCAGT
>JAPKGY010000358.1 GCA_026647385.1 Phycisphaerae bacterium
CTCACGATATGACCTCTCGAAGCAACGAATCCCCGAGTCAGCGTGACGGAGGGCCGTCATGGCGATAGAGCTGAACTTTGCGGATACACATCCGAATACCGTGAGGGGCCCGACATACGCTCTACGAGCACATAACTGGCGAGCGAAACCAACAGCCGTGGCAACCACGGGCACCGACCTCAGGCTTCTGAGTACCCCAAGAAAGAGTGTCCCTGACGAGAAGCCGTCGCTTAGAAGCCCGCTCTCCAGGCCACGGATCGGCTTAAGGGTCCTTGGCGTCGGCTGGCGGTCTTCAGCAAATCGAGCAAGGAACCACCGGTCAACCACCCACCGGTTAAACCGAGGCATCAGCGTTGAGGCAAAGGACAGGACCCGCCGTGTTTGAGGTGGTAGTCCTGGTGGTATTCCTCGGCCTCATAGAACGGGCCGGCGGGCGCAACGGTAGTCACGATCTTTCGGCCGCGGAACCGGCTCTGCCGCGAGAGTTCATCGATGTAAGCCTTCGCCTGTCGGGCCTGATCGTCATTGGCTGTGAAGATGGCGGATCGATATTGGGTGCCTCGGTCGGGGCCTTGCCGATTCAACTGGGTCGGATCGTGGAATTGGAAGAACCATTCGAGTAGCTGACGGTAGGTCACCCGTTTGGGATCGAACGTCACGCGGACGGTTTCCGCGTGACCGGTATTCCCGGAGCAGACCTCCTTGTAGCTGGGCTGACTCGTCGCACCGCCCTGATACCCGGAGGTGGCGTCGATCACGCCGGGCACCTGCTGAAAACGATCTTCGATTCCCCAGAAGCACCCGCCCGCGAAGTAGGCGGTCTCAGTCGGGATCGGCCGGGATTCCGGCGGCAGTTCGGCCCCATCCTTGTAGAACCTCAGCGAGGCTGAGTTCATGCAGAAACGGAGGCCTGTGGGGGGGGGGCCGTCCTCGAACACATGCCCGAGGTGCGACCCGCAACGAGTGCAGAGCACCTCCGTCCGAACCATGCCGTGGCTGGTGTCGCGCGACAGACGAACGTGCTGCTTGTCGAACGGCTGGAAAAAGCTCGGCCAACCGGTACCGGACTTGAACTTCGCGTGGGAGGAGAACAGCGGCAGCCCGCAAAGCCGACAGACATAGACGCCCTTCTCCTTGGTATCCAGCAACAGACCACAAAATGGCTTTTCGGTTCCCTTGTCCAACAGAATGTGGCGTTCCTCCGGCGTGAGGTCGGCCGCCCGTTCCTTGATCCGCTCCTTGCTCAAGGGGGTGATATCGTATCCGCCCGTGGAGTACATGGTTTTCCCTCCGGCTCCGGCGGCGCCCCGATCCGACGGCGCCGTGGCTGATGATTTAGTTATTCGTCCAACGGCTTGGGGGATCAGCGCAGCCATCATGGCCGCTGCGACCACCCAGCACGTGGCCAGACCGACATGTTTCATAACCAGGTACCTCCCGCCCCCTTCGGCGGACGGTTGAACCGCCCACACCCCGGAGCGTGCGTCCATTTGTTATACGTACGCTGGTTCGGTTTGAGTAACGGGTTCCGCCGACTCGGCGAGGACCCGTGCCCATCGGCGGGAGGTAAAACCGGCGGCTTGCCCGCCCGGAGGCATTCCGTAAGCTGTTTCTGCCGTGGCCATTGCCTGGAGCGGGTCGGTTGCGACACATGGAAGTGCCGCTTGGGGGCCCGCGAGCCCGGCCTCGGCGAGGGTCCGGATGGAGCATGGCCAGCACACCGATGCGCTTTTCAGTCTGGTGGCCGCCGTTTCCGCGGGCATCGCGCTGGTCGCACTCGCACACCGTCTGAGCATCCCGGCCATCGTCCTGCTGCTATTCGGCGGCGTCATCCTGGGCCCGGTGGGCCTGAACGTCGTCAGGCCGACCAGCCTGGAGCACGAGTTACCGGTTATCGTCTCGCTTTCGGTGGCATTGATTCTGTTCGAGGGCGGCCTGACTCTGAATGTGCAGGGATATCGCCAGGCATCCGGCGTCATCCTGCGCCTGCTCAGTATCGGTGTCGCGACGACGTGGTTCGCCACCACGGCTGCGCTGATCTTTATCGCCGGGGTGAAGCCTTCGCTTGCCCTGCTGGCCGCCAGCCTGACCATCGTCACCGGGCCGACGGTGATTATCCCCCTGCTCAAGCGAATCAAAATCCGCAACCCGTTGCACAGCATTCTGCACTGGGAGGCGGTCCTGATCGACCCCATCGGCGTGTTCGTCGCGATTCTGTGTTTCGAGTGGGTGGTCGGTGGGGGCGGCTCGTCGGCTATCGCGGGTTTTCTGTGGCGGGTGCTCAGCGGCTTGGCGTTTGGCGTGGGTGGCGGACTGGCCATCGCCTGGCTTATTCGTCGCCGATTTGTGGAGGAGGACCTGATCAGTTCGGTCCCGGTCGGTGCCGCCATCCTCGTTTTTGGGCTGAGCGAATTGATTGCATTCGAGTCCGGCCTGCTGGCCACGACGGTGGCAGGGCTGGTGCTGGGCGCGTCGCGGGTGGCTGAGCTGCAGCAGATTCGCGTGTTCAAGGCGGCTATCACCGATCTGTTGATCGGCATTCTGTTCATCCTGTTGGCGGCCCGACTGGAGCCTCGGCAGTTCATGGATTTCGGGTGGCACGGGTTGCTGGCGGTGGCGGTTGTGATCTTCCTCGTGCGTGCGCTGACGACGTCGGTCTCGACGCTCGGAGAGGCGGTAACGTGGAGGGAGAGGCTGTTCCTGTCCTGGGTGGCGCCGCGAGGCATCGTCGCGGCATCCATGGCCTCACTGTTTGCGATCAAACTCGCGCAACTCGGGGTCGAGAACGCCCGACTGGTCGAGACGTTCACCTACTGCGTGATCGTGGCGACCATCGTGCTGCAAGGCTCGACGGCGGGCTGGCTGGCCCGGCGGCTCGGGCTGACCCGCCCCGTTCCGAACGGCTGGCTGATCGTCGGCGCCAATCTTTTCGCCCGCCGGATCGGCGATTTCATCCGCACCATCGCCCGGGTCCCCGTCGTCCTGCTCGATCTCAACCCGAAGGCGGTCGCGGAGGCCAGAGTGTCGAGCCTCCCGGTTCTGCTGGCCGACGCCCGGGATGCGGAGATGCTGTCCGAGCACCCGGATCTCGACGGCGTGGGCAATCTGCTTTGCCTGACGGACAACGAGGATTTGAACAGCCTGCTGTGCCACCGATGGTCCCACTTCTTCGGCCGGCGCAAAGTGTATTGTTGGCATTCCAAGGGCGGCACGTCGGCCGTCGACGAGCCATTCCGGGAAACGGTCGTGTGGCCATCGTTGCCCAAGCCGTCGCTGCTCAGCGCCGACCTCGATCGACATCGGGCGTCACTCATCGCCTCGGAACTGTCCGATCCGAAGGAACCGCTTCCCGAAGGGGCGCTCCTGGTCGCCGGCGCCGGGGAGATTCTGCTGCCGAGTGGGTTCGATCATCCGGCGGCTCGATCGCGATCGAGCCATGCCCTGGTGTTCAAACGATGGCGCAGCCCCCTTGTGGACGCGCTTCACCCCTCACTGTTCCTGCGATGCGGCACAACCACCCTGGAATCGCTGTTGCGGGACATGATGGGACGGCTGGTTGAAATCTCGCCAAAGCTTCCCGGTGAGGGACTCTGCGCCGAACTCATCGAACGAGAACGAGCCGCCTCTTCGGCGATCGGGCACGGCGTGGCGATTCCACACACCTACAGCAAGGCGACGTCGAGACAGGTCTGCGCGCTGGCTCAACTATCGCAGGGCCTGCGGATGGGGGGATTGGACGACACCCCGGTGCGATTGGTGTTCCTGGTGATCGGCCCGCCCGGTGATCCGCAGAGGCACCTGGCCATCATGGCGGACATCGCCCGTATCGTGGCGGCTGAGGATGCGAGGAGCCGGCTCCTGTCGGCCTCGTCGTTTGATGAGATTCTGGAAATCATCCGAACATACGCGGTGGATTTCACCTCTCAGTGATCCGCGCCGTGGTCGACGCCCACGAGCCGACCCGGCCCGTCGGCACGCTCAGCCGCGGTGACATTCTGGCAACTCACGACCGACACCTGCTGGCATCCCGCGCCGTGATATGAGGCGAGTCGACCGCGCGACCCCGCGCGGAGCCTCTCGCGAACTTCCGAACACCGGCAGATGAAAGCCGGACTCACCGGGGTTCTGTGGCGGGCGCTTACTCGATGATGCCCAGCGGCGGCCGGGTCTTCCATGCTCCGCGTGTGAAATCGGGGAAATCGACCGGCCGGCTGCGGTTGGCGACCGACGTCTCGGTCAACGCCGTCACCACGCTCCAGGAGGCTGCGTCGTACACGTCCTGGTCGGTGGGCTGCCCGGTGCGCAGACACTCGATCAGGCGGAAATCCTCGATGAAGTCCATCCCGCCGTGGCCGGCCCCTTTGGATTTGTCCGCCATGCGCTGATACAGAGGGTGGTCGAATTCGGCGCTGTACTTGTCGAGCGATTCCCAGTCGTGTCCTTTTGTCCGTCCTTCGATGTGAATGCGCGGCGGATAGTCCTCGAAGATTCCGTTCGTGCCCTGAATCGCATTGATCCGGCTGTAGGGCCGCGGCAGGTTGCAGTCGTGTTTCAGGTAGATCGTCAAGCCGTTGTACGTCTTGATGAGGCTCGCATTGACGTCGCCGAGCGCGTACTTCTGCTTCGCCTGCGGGCTGTTCGGACCGAATCGCTGGGCGGCATAGAGGTTCAGTCCGCGCGACGGCCCGCTCATCGACACGAGATAGTCGAACCGGT
>JAPKGY010000359.1 GCA_026647385.1 Phycisphaerae bacterium
GCCACGACGGATTCCTCCGCCGGCGCGGGCCAGGGCGAGTCGTGCCGCGGGTTGTAGGGGATCACGTTGACGACGCACTTGACCGGGCGGAGGAACTCGCCGAGCTGGGCGGCATGCTCGGGCGCATCGTTCACGCCGGGGATCAGCACGTACTCGATCATGAAGAACTGGCACGTTCGCAACGGATACGCCAGGAGGGCGTCGCGCAAGTTGCTCATCGATTCCGTGCGGGCGATGGGCATGATCCGCCGGCGGATCTCGTCGTTGGGCGCGTTCAGCGAGACCGCCAGGTTGATCCTTCGCCAGCCAAGCTCGGCCAGTCGCCGAATCCCCTCGATCCGGCCGACGGTCGAGAGGGACACGCGCTCGAAGGACATCGACAGCCCGTTGCGATCGGTGAGGACGCGGATGGCCTGGATCACGTTGTCGAAATTGTCGAACGGCTCGCCCATGCCCATGAACACGACGTTGCGGATCTCCTGGCCGAGCTGCATGCGAGCAGCCACGACCTGACCGACGATCTCCGGCGGCGTCAGGTTGCGGCGCAGCCCGAGTTGGCCGGTCTCGCAAAACACGCACCCGCGGGCGCATCCGACCTGCGAGGAGACACAGAGCGTTTTCCACGATCGGCCATACCGCTGCATCGGTACGCAAACGGACTCGATCTCCCAGCCGTCGGTCGTCCGCTGGACGAATTTGATCAAATCGCCGTCGACGAGCGACCGGACGATCGGCAGGACGCTCACCGACAGGCTGAACCCGTCCGCGCCGCCTCGTCCGGTCAGCCGCCCGCGGTACGCCTCGCGCAGCCGCTTGACCTGATGATTCCGCGGCTGGCAGGCCGCCCGCACCTGCTCGAATGTGAGGCCCAGAACGTCCATAACTCCGCCATTTTACACGCCCGGGAGCGGTGCCCCAAACGCCGCTTGCCGCGATCCGCGCCGTCCGTACAATGCCCTCCAAGTCAGTTCGGACCCGTTGTGATCGGAGGTCGTCATTCATGGGGCTTACGCAGCTGGCCTGGATCGATTATGCGATCATGGCATTGTACATCGTGTTCGTGCTCGGGATCGGCTTCGCCCTGAAGCGGCGGATGAGGTCGAGCACCGATTTCTTCCTGTCGGGCCGGTCGATCCCCGCCTGGGTCGCGGGTCTGGCGTTCGTGTCAGCCAACCTGGGCGCCCAGGAAGTCATCGGCATGGGCGCGTCCGGGGCCAAGTATGGAATTGCCACCAGTCACTTCTACTGGGTCGGGGCGATCCCGGCGATGGTGTTCGTCGGGCTGTTCATGATGCCGTTCTACTACGGCTCGAAGGCCCGGTCGGTACCCGAGTACCTCAAGCTGCGGTTCGACGAGAAGACCCGCGGGTTCAACGCCATCACCTTCGCGGCCATGACCGTGTTTTCCTCGGGCATCAGCCTGTACGCGATGGGCATCCTCCTGCAGCCGTTGCTTGGCTGGGACTTCAACGCGTGCATCTGGCTCTCGGCGGCGATCGTGCTCTGTTATATCTTTTTCGGCGGGTTGACCAGCGCGATCTACAACGAGGTGGTGCAGTTTTTCCTCATCGTGTTCGGGTTCGCGCCGCTGGCGATTCTGGGACTCAAGGACGTCAACGGCTGGTCGGGCCTGAAGGAGAAACTGGCTGAAGTCGCGACGGCAAGCCATTTGCCTGAGGGCGCGTACACGAGTTCCTGGGCGCACATGAATGACCCGTCGGCCAACCCGATGGGCATCGAGTGGTTCGGCCTGGCCATGGGGCTCGGCTTCGTCCTGTCGTTCGGGTACTGGTGTACGGACTTCCTCGTCGTGCAGCGGGCGATGGCCGCCAATTCAATGTCAGCCGCCCGGCGGACGCCGCTCATCGGGGCGGTGCCCAAGATGTTCATTCCGTTTATCGTCATTCTGCCCGGCATGATCGCTCTGGTGGCCGCCCCGCAATTGGCCGCCCCTGCCTCCGCGCCCGCCGCCGCCCAAGCCGCCGTCGTGGCGGCCGACGATCCCGCGCCCGCGTTCCTCGAGCACCTGGACAAGGGCAAGGGCCTCATTCCGCCCAAGATCGATCCGAAGACGAAAGAACCCGAGGTCGACAAGGACGGAAAGATCGTGCTCGACTACGACAAAGCCATGCCGATGATGCTCTTTAACTACCTGCCGAACGGATTGCTCGGGCTCGGGCTGGTGGCCCTGCTGGCTTCGTTCATGTCGGGAATGGCCGGCAACGTGACGGCCTTCAATACGGTATGGACGTACGACATCTACCAGAGTTACATCCGCAAGGACGGTTCCGACGCGCATTACCTGTGGATGGGTCGCCTCACGACCGTCTGGGGCATCGCCCTGTCGGTGGCAACCGCCTACCTGGCTACCCAATTCAACAACATCATGGATATGCTGCAGCTCGTGTTCGGGTTCGTGAACGCGCCGCTGTTCGCCACGTTCCTGCTGGGCATGTTCTGGCGGCGGTCGACGGGCCACGGAGCGTTCCTGGGGCTGCTGGCCGGTACGCTGGCCGCGTTCTTCCATCACGGCCTGACGCTCTCGAAGGGGGCCGCCGTCGGGATCAAGGGCGGTTATATCGCCGAGGTTGTCCTGGGCGAGATGGTCCATGTCTACAACTGCGAGATGGCCCAGAACTTCTGGGCGGCCATCTGGGCGTTCTGTGCGTGCTTCACCGTGACCGTGGTCGTCAGCATCGTGACCCGGCCTCGCCCGGCGGAGGAACTCAAGGGGCTGGTCTACTCGCTCACGCCCAAGCCCGAGGACCACGAACGCACTTGGTACAGGAAGCCGGCGGCGTTCGGCGTCTTCGTCATGGCGGTGGCCGTCGTATTGAACATCATCTTCTTCTGATCCGGAGAGGCTGAAATGGGAATTGATATCCGTATACCGATCGGCGGAATGTTCGCACTCCTGGGACTGCTCCTGATCTTCTATGGCCTGCTCACGAACGGAGACCCGATGTATGCGCGATCGTTGCATCTCAACGCCAATCTCTGGTGGGGGCTCGTCATGGTCGCCTTCGGTGGGCTTATGCTTTACTACGGCGCGAGGAGCAAGAAGAGTTAGATCCGCGGATTTCGCAGCTCAAAGCCCTCCCAACCTTGAGCGGCACCGAGAAAGCCCAAGTGATCAACTGCCTGAAAGCCAGCAAGCATGAGACCGGCCTTCATCTCCATTTCGGCAAACGGTCCCTCGAATTCAAACGATTCGCGATGTCAGCCAATGGTTCGTCTCTTGAATCTGCGTCATCGGCGTAATCTGCGGATGGTTTTTACTGAATCGAGAACTTGTACGCCGTCGTTTGCCGATAGGTCTGCCCCGGCTTGAGGACCGCCGACGGAAACCGCGGCTGATTGGGCGAGTCGGGGAAGTGCTGGGCTTCGAGGCAGAAGCCGTGGCGGTGCTTGTAGGGCTTGCCGCCCTTGCCCACGTTGCTGCCGTCGAGGAAGTTGCCGGCGTAGAACTGCATGCCCGGCTCGGTCGTCCAGACTTCCATCACCCGGCCCGTCGTCGGCTCGGAGACGCGGACAGCCAATTCCAGGTCATTGGTTGTCCTGCGATTCAGCACCCAGTTGTGATCGTATCCGCCGCCGAACCGGATCTGCCGATCGTCCGCGTTGATGCGGTCGCCGATCCTCGTCGGCTTGCGGAAGTCGAACGGCGTGCCCTCGACGGACTTCAGTTCGCCGGTCGGGATCAGCATGTCGTCGGTCGGCGTGAACTGATCCGCGTCGATCATCAGCACGTGGTCGAGGTTGTCGCGAACGCCGGCACCGGCCAGGTTCCAGTAGCCGTGGTGCGTCGGGTTGCAGGGGGTGGGTTTGTCGGTGACGGCTTCGTATTCGATTTTCAGACTGTTGCAGTTCGTCAGCCAATAGGTGACCGTCAGGTCAAGGTTGCCCGGATAACCCTCCTCGCCGTCCTGGCTCAGGTAATGCAGCTTGAGTCCGACGGCCTTGTCCGTGTGTACGGGCGTCGCCTCCCACACGACCTTGTCGAAGCCCTTGTTGCCGCCGTGAAGATGGTGGATCTTCCAGTTGGTCGCCAGCGTGTACTGCCGGCCGTCGAGCGTGAACTTGCCGTGGGCGATGCGGTTGCCGTATCGGCCGACGATCGCGCCGAAGTAGGGCGTGTCCTTGACGTAGTCGTCGAGTTTGTCGTATCCGAGCACGATGTCGGCCATTTGGCCGTCGCGGTCGGGCATCCATAGCTCGGTCACGATCCCGCCGTAGTTGGTGATCTTGGCCTTGGCCCCGTTGGCGTTGGTCAGCGTGTAGAGGTCCACGGCCTGTCTGTCGGGCAGCGTGCCGTAGCTTGATTTCTCGATGCCCATCTTACACTCACCCTCCTTCGCGAGCCGTTCGCAACCCGCCTTCCGCTCCGCACAAGAGCACAGGCCCAACGAAATCCCGACCATCGCGATCTTTTCCACAAGACGTATGCGCGTCATCTGTCGTCCTCTTAAGTCCCTGCCTGGAACCTGACGGGCCGCGACGCGGCCGTGGGGAGGCATTCTATCACCGGGCCCAATAGGGGGAAATGCCGTGCGCCGGCCCCGGCGAGACAACGGTTTGGCCGATCTACGCCCGCGAAACCCTGGGCGGCGACGCGACCACCTTTGGCAGCCTGCTCAGCGCGGCGACCGCGGGCGAGTTGCTCGGCGGATTGCTCGTCGGGATGATCGCCTGGCGCTGGACGCTCGGAC
>JAPKGY010000036.1 GCA_026647385.1 Phycisphaerae bacterium
AAACGTGAACACCCTCTTACGGCGTGGTATGCTGGATTGGCCTTCGGAGGGCTCGGCATGATCCGTCGATCTGTCGCGTACGGTCTTCTGTGCAATGCGGTTATCCTCTCCTATGCAAGCGCGCAGGCTCCGCGCGATGCCGATGGCCTCGCCCGCATCCTGGCCGGGCTGAACGGCGTCCCGGCGATCGATACGCACGACCACCTCTGGCCATTCGATCAGTTCCGATCGTACGAAAAGACGCCCTATGGCCGGGGCATGAACCTGTGGGCGGTCTGGCACAACAGCTACACCCGATGGCTCGTTCTGCCTACCCCCTGGGAATCCTACACCCGTTTCGACGAGTGGTGGGCCGACGCCCGCGACGACTTCGTCGACATTCAAGACACCAGCTTCTATCGATACATGTTGCCCGCGTTCCGGGACCTGTACGGGCTGGACTATAACCGCATCACCGAGGCGCAGGCCCGGGATCTCGATCGGCGCATCTACGACAACTATCGCGACCCGAAATGGGTCTACCACGTCGTCACCGAGCGGGCTAACATCGAGTTGATGTTCATCGATCCGTCCCGGGATCGCCTGGGTCTCAAGGAGTACTACCCGTTCCAGGTCCTGGTCCTGAACATCACCCGGCTGCTCGACGGCTTTCACTCGACGGAGTTCAAGCACGCCGACGAGAACCCCTACGTGCTGGCCGGCCGGTGGGGGATGGAGATCAAATCCCTCGACGATTACGTGGCCCTGCTCGATCGGTTAATCGCCGACGCCAAGGCCCGCGGCGCGGCCTGTCTGAAAAACGTGTCGGCCTACGACCGGACCATCGAATTCCGCGACACGGCGCGAGAGCGGGCCGAGGCTGCGTTCGGCCGGCCGCGGACAGAGCTTACACCCGAGCAGGTTCGCGACTTCGAGGACTTCGTCATGTGGCGGATCACCGGACTGGCTGCCCGGCACGACCTGCCTCTGCAAATCCACACCGGCGCCGCCGACATCCGGGGCTCCAATCCGCTGCTGCTGCTGGAACTGATCCACGCCAACCGAAAAACGAAGTTCATTCTCTTCCACGGCGGATTCCCCTGGGTCGAGGACGCCGGCCAAATCGCCATGACCTACCGGCGGAATGTCTGGCTCGATGCGGTCTGGCTGCCGACGCTGAGCTACTCGATCGCCAAACGGGCCTTCCATGAGTGGCTCGAGATGGTCCCCTCCTCGCGCATCATGTGGGGCGGCGACGGGCTCACACCCGAAAGCATCTACGGCGCGACCGTCACGATGCGTCGCTGCCTGGCCGAGGTTCTCGCCGAGAAGGTCGCCGCCGGCGCCATGACCGAGGAGCGAGCCTTGCAGGTCGGCCGCCAAATCCTTCGCGAGAACGCCCTCCAACTCTTCCCCCAACTGAAAGACCGTCTCTGGAAACACAAGGGGCCGCTCGAGCCGCCGCCGGCGACGCAGCCGGCCTCCGATGGGTATTGACGCAGCCGTGGCCGATACCATAAATTAGAGCTATGGAAGGCGCCCGCCCGGTACCCGAGGACCTGCTCGAAGCGAACTGGCAGCTTCCTATCGAGGATCTGCGGGATTCGCGATGGGAGGTCGTCGTCGTCGGAGCAGGGCCGGCCGGCGCCATGTGCGCCCTGCACCTGGCCCGCGCGGGCCGGCGCGTCCTTTTGCTCGATCAGGCTCATTTCCCGCGAGAAAAGACCTGCGGCGACGGCCTCATCTTCGATGCCTTCAACGAGTTGAATCGCGTCGGCCTGCTCGACGCCGTCCGCAGTCTCGGCCGCGTCGTCTCCTCCGCTTCCATTACCAGCCCGTCCGGCTTTGAGTTCCACATCCCGGCCGAGTACATCACGCTCAAACGCCGCACGCTCGACGCTCTCGTCGCCCGCGAAGCCGTCCGGTCCGGGGCGATCTTTCATTTCGGCGAGGGCGCCCACGTACGCATCAACCCGGACGATACCGTCCACCTGGAGATCGAGGAGTGTCCGCGCCCAATCACTGCCCGCGTCCTCGTGATGGCCACCGGCTCAGCCGTCCGCTTCGCGCGCGAAGCGGGCGTCCTCGTTCGCCCGCAATCCTCGGCCGTCGCCACCCGTTGCTATGTCCGGTCGCGATTCCGGATCGACCGCATCGTCGGCGTGTATCTGCGCTCGACCGCACCGGGGTACGGCTGGATCTTTCCGATGAAGGACGATCTCTACAACGTCGGGTCGATCCTCTTCAGCCGCTATCGCCGCGGTCGACTCCCCCATTCCCACGAGGCGTACGACGCGTTCACTCGCTCGTCCGAGCCCGCCCGCCGACTCCTGGCCGAGGGCGAGGCCGTGAGCCCGCTCCGCTCCGCCATGATTCGCACCGGACTGGCCGGCTCGCGGCTCCTGGGGCCGGGCCCGGTCCTTACCGTCGGTGAGGCCGCCGGTTCGACGCTCCCGCTCTTGGCCGAGGGGGTTGGCAAAGCCATGCACACCGGCCGACTCGCCGCCGAGGTGATCCACGAAGCCCTCGCCGCCGACGACATCCGCGTGCTCGGCGAATACCCCCGGCGGATCGAGGCTGAGTTGCGCCGTTTCTATCGCGGACTCGCCCGGGCCGAGCGGTATGTGGGCATGCGGGCGGTCAACGATTTCATGTCCTGGCGCACGGCCCGCAGCCCGTTCCTGCAAAGCTGTCTCGCCGCCCTGATCAAAGGCTCCGCCGACCCCGGCGACGTGTTTTCTCTCCATGCTGCCGTCCAGTCCCTCTGGCGTTAATCGTGCCCGCCTTCGGGGTGGTTCGACCGCCTCGCTGTCCCGGTTCTGGTGCGCCGGTGTTTCATGGCAGGAGTGCATCCGAGATCGGGTGGCGAATCTCGTTGACGCGGGTGGCAGGGGCTAACTTGTTAGCCCACGCCACCGGACCTCGCCGGCTTATGCCGCTCTGGTGCCGATGCATCGCTATGACAAGGCGCCCCGATTTTGAGTCTTGACAATCCGCGCATTTCCATCTTAGCTATGGCCCGCGTCGCGCCGACGCTCGGTTGCTTGCATCGGTGCGGAAGGTTCGACAAACCCGGTTCTCGGCCAAGGATAGAATTCGTTATGTCCGAAAAAAGACACGATCCGTTCGGTGCCGCCAGCCTGATGACCACGGCCAGCGGGACGGTCCGCATTTACCGCCTTCCCCGACTGGCCGAGACCGGCGTCGCGGACGTGGCCCGCCTGCCGTTCTCGATCCGGGTGCTTCTGGAAAGCCTCCTGCGTAATCTCGACGGCTTCGTGGTCACCGCCGACGACGTGAATCGGCTGGCCCAGTACGACCCGAAAACGCCGTCCACCGCCGAGTTGCCGTTCAAGCCGGGCCGGGTGGTCTTGCAGGATTTCACCGGTGTCCCCACGGTCGTCGACCTCGCCGCCATGCGGGCGGCTGTCAAATCGCTCGGCGGCGACCCCCGCCGGATCAATCCGCAGGTCCCGTGCGACCTGGTGATCGATCACTCCGTGCAGGTCGACGCATTTGGTTCCCCCAACGCGCTCGCCATCAACAAGGAGAAGGAGTTCGAGCGCAACCGCGAGCGCTACGAGTTCCTCAAGTGGGGTCAGCAGGCGTTTTCGAATTTCCGGGTCGTTCCGCCGGCCACGGGAATCATTCATCAGGTCAACCTCGAGTGCCTCGCCTCCCTGGTTCTGACCCGGGACGACTCGAGCGGCCAGCCGGTCGCCCTGCCGGACAGCCTCGTGGGCACCGACAGCCACACGACCATGATTAACGGCCTGGGCGTCGTGGGTTGGGGCGTGGGCGGCATCGAGGCGGAGGCCGTCATGCTCGGCCAGCCCTTATACATGCTCACGCCGCAGGTCGTGGGCTTCCGGCTGTCCGGAACCCTCGCCCGCGGGGCGACGGCCACCGATCTGGTCCTCACCGTCACCCAGATGCTGCGGGCCAAGGGCGTGGTCGGGAAATTCGTCGAGTTCTTCGGGCCGGGCGTGTCCGAAATGCCCCTGCCCGACCGGGCGACGGTGGCGAACATGGCTCCGGAGTATGGTGCCACTATGGGGTTCTTCCCGGTGGATTCGGAGACGCTCCGCTACCTGCGGCTGACCGGTCGGCCGGACGCTTTGGTGGACCTGGTCGAACGCTATTACAAGGAGCAGGGCCTGTTCCGCTCCGCCAACACGCCCGAACCGGTCTACAGCGAGGTGCTCGAACTGGACCTGGGCTCGGTCGAGCCGTGCCTGGCCGGCCCGAAACGCCCGCAGGATCGGGTGGTGCTGCGCCAGGTGAAACTGGCCTTCCGGGCGAGCCTCAAGGCGCCGCCGGCCGAGCGGGGCTTCGGACTGAACGGCGACGCGCTGAAACGCAAAGCCACCGTGACGATCGAGGGCGAGGCCGAGGAAATCACCCACGGGGCCGTCGCGATCGCCGCCATCACAAGCTGCACGAACACCTCGAACCCGTCGGTCATGATCGGCGCCGGGCTGGTCGCCAAGAAGGCCGTCGAGCGAGGCCTGCGGGTCAAGCCCTACGTCAAGACGAGCCTGTCCCCCGGCTCGCTGGTGGTGACCGACTACCTGAACAAGGCCGGCCTGACGCCGTACCTCGAGAAGCTCGGCTTCCACACCACGGGCTACGGGTGCATGACCTGCATCGGCAACAGCGGCCCGCTGCCCGAACCGCTGGCCGCCGCCGTAACCGAGCACGATCTGGTCGCCGCCGCCGTGCTCAGCGGGAACCGGAACTTCGAGGGGCGCGTGAATCCGTTCGTGAAGGCGAACTACCTGGCCAGCCCGCCGCTGGTGGTGGTCTACGCGATCGCCGGGACGATGGACATCGAGCTGAGCACCGAGCCGATCGCGACCGATCCGCAGGGCAAGCCGGTCTACCTGAGCGATATCTGGCCGACGCAGCTGGAGATCGACAAGGTCGTCGCGTCGTGCGTCACGCCCGAGCAGTTCAAGTCGCGATACGCGAATGTGTTCGCCGGCGAGGAGAGCTGGCGGGCCGTCCCGACCGCCGGCGGCGACCTGTACGACTGGCGGGACCAGAGTACCTATATCCAGCAGCCGCCGTTCTTTGTGGATCTCGGCATGGAGCCGGGGGCGGTGAAGGCGATCCAGTCCGCCCGCTGTCTGGCGGTCCTCGGCGACTCGGTGACGACGGATCACATCTCGCCGGCCGGCTCGATCAAGCCGGACAGCCCGGCTGGCAAATACCTCCAGGCACTCGGCGTCCAGCCCGCCGACTTCAACAGCTACGGCTCCCGCCGGGGCAATGACCGGGTGATGGTCCGCGGCACGTTCGCCAATATCCGGCTCCGGAACCTGCTGGCCCCCGGCACCGAGGGCGGCGTCAGCGTCCACCTGCCCAGCGGCGAGCAGATGTCGATCTACGACGTCGCCATGCGTTATCGGCGGGAGAACACGCCGCTGGTCGTCCTGGCCGGCAAGGAGTACGGCTCCGGCTCGTCGCGCGACTGGGCCGCCAAGGGCACCATGCTCCTCGGCGTCCGGGCCGTCATCGCCGAAAGCTTCGAGCGCATCCACCGCAGCAACCTCGTGGGCATGGGCATCCTCCCGCTGCAATTCAAGCCGGGCGAGTCCGTCGGTTCGCTCGGTCTGACAGGCCGGGAGGTGTTCGACATCCAGATCGACGATTCCCTCACGCCCGGCGCGGAAGTGACCGTCGCCGCCCGCGACGAAGCCGGTAGCATCCGCACCTTCAAGGCCGTCAGCCGAATCGACACGCCCGTCGAGGTCGAATACTACCGCCACGGCGGAATTCTGCAGTACGTCCTGCGCAAACTGCTGAAGGAGTAGCGGAGGCCCTTCATCCCCTTCACACCCTTTACACCCTTCATCCCCTTCACGCTCTCCATCTTCTTCCTTCGCGTCCTTCGTGGTTTAATCCTTTTTTTCACCACGAAGATCACGAAGGACACGAAGGAAGGTGCGTGAAAAGCGGGGGTTTTTTGAGACTGTGGCATCATTGCGGAGTCATCAGGCCCCGATCGCTCCGCCACCATCGGTATTCTCTCCTGTTCTCCTTCTCAGCGGCCGCCGCGCTGCCGCCAAACCAATCCGCCTGTAGACTCGCTGTTCGGGGCCGTTTTCGGCGTTCCGGCGCGGAATTCCGGAGAATCGATCGGCCGCTCTCGACGAAAACGGCCTCAAAAAAACGCGGCCCGGTCTTGATTCTCCGCCCTCTGCCTGGATAGCATTCAAGGGAAGAGCGGGGAGGTGGGCGATGAGACTTCGTCGCCGCGCTGCATCCCGCCAACACAGCCTGCACCCGCGGATGTGGGTATTGTTCGTCGTCTCGTGGGTGTCGATCGTCGCGGTGGATTGCCTGGCTCAGTGGGACCACCAGCGCCGCTGCACGAAGTGGTTCCTGCAGACCGAGCCTTCCCCAGACCGGGTCGCGACGATCCTCAAGCCTCTGAGCGAGCGAGAGGAGCGGTTCTCGCCTCCTGATTCCCAGCGACAACAGGTCATCTGCGCATCGGATGCACCGCTCTGGCGGCGTCTGGCCTGCGTGGTCGAGGATAGCTATTACTGGCACATGCGCAGGGTCTCGCGAGCGCAGCTTGAAGCCATGATTGACCAGAGCCGGCCGTTGCCGTCCGGGAAGCAGTCGCGGGACTGCTGGCGAGTCTTGAGCAACGTGTCAGGCCGCGAGGTCGTGGGATTCACCGACCCCGAGACGAGGATCGAGTTGGCCTTCGTGTTTGAAAAGGGCTATCTCACCTCCTATTCCGTTGCGAAATCCAGCCACGATATGCCGCGTATGCCCGACTGGTGGACGCGGGCGAAGATGTGCCAGGAACTGCTCGAATACGGGTGGTATGGTTGGTTGTGTCTTGGCCTGGCCGCCGTTGCCCTGCGCGCGTGTCGCGTCCTGCTGGCGGAGCTCGCGCTGATGCTGGCGATCAGCGTGTGGGTGTCGCATCTGCCCTCGCCCCTGTGCCCGGAGTGTTGGGTCCGCCTGGCCGGCCTCCGAGCGCATCCCTGGGATGCGGTCATGATTTGTACGAGCCTGACGCTGCTGTCCTGGGCGTACTTCTCGTGGCGGGCCGTGAGCCTGATCCGGTGCCCGGTGTGCGATTACAATCTGAGAGGCAATATAAGCGGGATCTGTCCGGAGTGCGGGTCGGCCGTCCCGCCCGAAACCAGGGAGCGCCTGGCGGGCGCTCGGGGGCAGGCCGGCTGCGACGTGCCCCGGCCTGACCAGGCCGCGGCGAAGGAGGACGGCGAATTCCTGTCGCCTCACGACCTGCCCATGCATCTCGGCAGCCTCGATTAGCGCCGCTTCCGGTAGGAGAGTTTCGCGCTATGGGGGGCGGGCATCTCGCCGCAGGTGAGTCGCCGTGGCGACTTGCCCGTCTGGTGGGCGGGACGCCCGCTCCCGATCACGGGCGCCTATGCGACACGGGTCAGCCAGAAAAGACACTAAATACCTCCCGATGCAATCATGGTTCGCCGCTGGCCGGCGAGTCGCGACGCGGCAGGCGCGTTTTAACCGCGAAAATCGCCGATGGCCGTCCTGTTCTCCGATACCGCGGGTCATTCGCGCGGCAGCACCCTCGCGATGCGCAGGTCGGCGCCGAACGGCCCAGATTAACGCCTCCGCCAGGGTCCTCCGAAAAGGGGGGCTTGGTCGCTCGCAGGGACCCCCGGCCTTCGCCGGGAAAGGGGGGTAGGCCGCACGATCTCGACTCGGTACGTCCAAGGACGCGTCCGAGGGTGGCCGCTCGCCATGGCCGGGCTCTATTCGCGTTCAAGGTGCCGCTTTAGTGATGGGCCACTCCGTTTTGCGGCCCAATCTCCGGCCGGCCCTGGGGTTGGCAGGCCGGGCGCAAAGAAGATAGAGGCAATCGGTGGTGGCCGCGGCCGGCCAGTTGCGGCCCAAGTCGTTGCACGGCCGAACCTTGGCCGTATTCAGTACCGCTTCATGGGCGGCCGCGCCTCCCGGCGCGCCGTTAATAGGTGGGTTAAGGAGGTATCAGCACCGGCCCCGCTTGCGGCCGGTGTGCGGGCCATCCGAAATACCGGCTGTCCCACCTATAGGGGTGAATCGCTCGGCGAGAGCCCCATGTTCCGGAGGAATGGATTCCATAAACCGTGAAACACGCCGAAGACGCGAAGGTTTCCGGCTGATCGCTCAGCAGTTCAATATCCTGTTGTTCATGGTTGCTTTCGGCGTGTCGAGGCAGCGGCTTCCTCGGTGGCGGGCCGCATCGCCGGTTTGAGATTCCGGATTTCAAGTCTCGGTTTTCAGCTTTCCAATCTCGAATTTCAAATCCGAGATTCCACGGGCGGGCGGGGCGTTCGGTTTGACCTACGACCCTGACGGCTGGCTGGCGGGGGCGAGGACTTTGACGGGGATGCGCGAGGTGGCGCGGCGTTCGTCGGCGGTCACGATGTGGGCGGCGATGGTGTAGTCGCCGGGCTCGCGGAGGACGGTTTGGACCTCGAAGCCGTTGGCGCCGATGGGCACGTCGTTGTTGGTCCACAGGACCGAGGCGCCCTGGCGCAGCGCGGGATCGAGTTCGAGCGTCAGGTTGACCCAGAGCGGCGCCCGCCCGACCGTCGGGGTATTCATGCGGATATTGGCGGAGATCGGCGGCATCGGCGCCTGCTCGCGCGTGGGCACGGCCGGCAGCGTCGGCCGACGGTCCAGACGCGGGGCGAGTTCGATATCCGAACCGGCGCCGTACGGCTGGCGGATCGGACGCTTCGGCGTGGCGCCGCGGACCGAAGTCGATGGCAACGGAGACACCGGTCGCCGGCTGGAGATCGTCGGGGCGACCTGCTTGGGGGGCCCGCCGGCGGCCAAGTCGGCTCCGCCGAGCGGTCGAGCCGTACCGGCTGAGGGCTGCCCGTAGAGAATGTCAGTCCCCGGCGCGCCGCCCGGCGGAGCGGTCCGCGGCGGCGAGGACGCGACGATCGGCGGGCTGCTCGGCCGGCGATCGACCGGCGTGCGCGGGATCGACCCATCCTTGGCCGGCACTTCCACCATCACCATCTGACTCAGATCGGGCGGTGTCTTGGGCGTGAGACCAGCCGTGCGGGCGAAGAGGGCGGCTGCAAGTTGAGGCCGACGCTCGTGACCCAGACCGTTGATGATCCGAGCCTCGACCGGGAACCGATGCCGGCGATACCACTCGACCGCCTGCATGCTCTCCTCCCGGCAGATCCGGATGTCGTTCTGGCCGAAGAAGATCCCGATCGGCGTGTCCCGGTATTTCGAGATCTGGGCCGTGCTCAGCAGGGCGTCGGAGAAGTTCGAGCCGCGGACAGCCAGGCACGAGAATCGCTCCGGATGGCGGTTGAGCATGAAGTGGGCCAGGTATCCTCCCGATGAGAAGCTGGTGATGAGCACGCGCTGCGGATCGGCGTTGGTCCGGCGGAAGACTTCGTCCATGACCGCCAGAATGCCGCGCTCGTCCTCCTTGACGTACCCCAGGTCGGGATCGCGCAGCGGCAACTGCATCGTGACGCTGTCGCACGTGCGCAGGTCGGGGGCGATGACCACGAGCCCGTAGCGGTCAGCCTCCTCCTGCCATTCCTTGTTCTGCCAGACGGCGTTGTCGTAAGGCCGCAGGCCGTGCAGTGTGACAACCGTCGGCCAGCGCTGCCCGTCGGCCCGTCGGCCCTCATTGGCGACGTATTCTTCCGGCAGATAAAGCCAGTAGCTCGTGTTGGTCCGCGGCTCGGTCAGCCGCATCTGCTTGCCGCGCCCGGGGTCCTGGGGGACGGCGCAGCCGGCCTGGACCGCGACCAGGGCCGCCACAAACAGCACCGCAATTGTCTTCAGAGCTTTCATGTAAAACGCTTCCTTACTCACAGCGGCCCCGACACCCTCCCTGCTGGCGGGGGGGACCCATCGTGCCGGCCTCTGCCGCGCCGCAAGCCGGCCGACGGTCCCGGTTGGCCATTTCATGCCTCAGGGACCATTTTAACAGGGGTCCGGCGTCCTCCCAAGCGCAAAACATTCGTTCGCCCGGCCTCACTCGGATTCTATCGGATGCGGCCTCACGCGGGCATGAACGAATCAAATGCCCGGTAGGGCTCTGTAAGGGTATCCAAGGGAATCGTCCTGACTCCCGCCTGTCTCCTTGCTTCTCACTCCTCGCCCAGCACGCTCTGCGATCGCGTCGGGCATCCAGCCGGAGTCTATCGATCGGGGATTCCTCGTCGCTCAGCGGGTGTGTGAGAAGCCCGGGGAGAGGGGGACGGTCCCCATTTCGCAGCAGGCCTTGGACGTACGGAGTCAACGGCGTGCTCGAACTCAGCCTTTGTCCGGGCGAAATGGGGACAGTCCCCGGGCTTCTCACCCACCGTCTCAGAAATCGAAGTCGAGGCGATCCTTGAAGGTGCGGGCGAACAGGCCGACGAGTCGCCCGAGCATGTAGGAGCAGTACAGGCCGGCGCCCAACAGGGCGAACCACGCGACGAAACTGCTGGGGAGCTGGGCGATCTGCTTGTTGCTGATCAGGTTCTCGGTCAGGCCGCCCAGGCTCGATACCAGGGCGATGAGCACGCCGGCAAATGCGCCATAGAGCACGAGAATAAGGTCGAGGAAGAAGTAGTGTCCGAGCGTGCGACCGATCGAGCGGAGGACGCGCAGCGGGTTCAGTCCGTCGGTCGTCTTGCTGCTGGCGATCCCGATGGCGGACATGGGCATCGGGAAGCCGATGATGGCGGTGAAGAGGATCCAGATGTGCAGGTTCTCCTGTTCGGGCGGGCCGATGAACAGGAAGTAGGCCAGTGCGAACAGAACGGCGTACGCGCCGAGGAGGGGCAGGTAGGGCACCAGCACACCAATAATGCGCGACGGGCTGTAGCTGAGCGCCGAACGAACCCATTAACGAGGTTAAGATCGAGAATTGGATCAAGACCAACGGAATCAGCCGCTTG
>JAPKGY010000360.1 GCA_026647385.1 Phycisphaerae bacterium
CGCAGATCGACGCGCGCCATGCGGTTGTTGGCATTGTCGGAGATGAACAGCCAGCGGCCATCGTAATCACCGTTGGTTTGACGACCCGCAGAAGCTTCCCGTCGCCCCGCGTCGAGACGATCAACGCACCCGGCTCGAGCGAGGCGGGCATGGCGTCTCCGCTCAGTACGGTGCGACCGTCGGCCTCGGTGGTGACTACGACGGTGTCCGGCAGGACGCGCAGATTCTCGTTGACCGTTTTGTCACCGCCGCCGGCGACGGCGAAGACAGCCTCGACGGAAACGTCGCCGTTCACCGTGATCTGCACCGGGTTGGTGGTGCCGTCCGTGCCGCCTTGCCAGCGATCGAACTGATAGCCCGGGGCGGCTGTGGCGGTGAGCGTGACGAGTTGGCCTGCCGCGTAGGGCCCCGCCGCGGGATCGAGCGAAACACTACCCCAGCCAGGAGGTGTGATGGCGACGGTGACGGAGTAAGTGCTCGCCGGAGGATTGCCGTCGGTCGGGCCGCAACTGCCCAACGCCAGGAGCAAGAGTGCCCCAACGCCCGCCGCAATCCGAGGCCTCCGGCCGCGAGCAGCGCCCGGGCGGAAGCCGAGGTACCGATCATTCCTGGTCATTGTGCGGACCCTCCCAGAGCCTAGTCCAAGAAGTTTCGTGTGCCGGTCGGAGACGGCCCGGGCGGGCCGGGTTCTCGGGCCCGACGACTTCCATGGCCTGCGCCGACGGCGAAGTGAAACCGACGGCTTAGCGATCCCTCGCATGTGTCTCGGTATCGAGACGGTGGGCATCATAGCACCCGTGGCTGCGGACAGAAAAGGAGAATCTGGGTTGAAACGTCGCTTTTCAGCGGTTTTTGCGGACATCGGGTCCGGACCGGCTTTATCCTTGTGGGCCGCGACAGTACACTGCGGCCGCCGGTATGGTCCGGTGGATCGGTTTCGGGCGGCTTTCGGCTGAAAGGGGAGTGCTCCGCGATGTACGAGAAGGAACGCCGGGTGGCGATCGAGGCGGTTCGGCAGGCATGTCGGCTGAGCCAGACGGTCCGGGCGACGCTGGTTTCGGAAGAGACGATGGCCAAGAAGGACAAGTCGCCGGTGACGGTGGCGGATTTCGGGGCTCAGGCGGTGGTGGTCTCGGCCTTGCTGGCGGCGTTTCCGGGCGAGCCGGTCGTCGGCGAAGAGGAGGCGGCGGAGCTGAGGACCGCGGAAGGCCGCTCGCTCAAGGAGAAAGTGGTTCAGAACGTCCAGGCGGTTGTTCCGTCGCTCGACGAGGCGGGAATCCTGGCGGCGATCGATCACGCGACCTGTGACGGCGGGTCGACCGGACGCTACTGGACGCTCGATCCGATCGACGGGACGAAAGGGTTTCTGCGCGGCGAGCAGTATGCGGTCGCCTTGGCCTTGATGGAGGAGGGGCAGGTCGTGCTGGGCGTGCTGGGGTGTCCGAACCTCCCGATTGATCCGCGGAAGCCGGACAACGGCAAGGGCTGCCTGTTCGTTGCGGTGAAGGGGGAGGGGGCGGTGATGCGTTCACTGGAGGGCTCGACGGAGAGGCCTCTGGCAGTGACGGCGGTTACCGACCCCGCCCAGGCGTCGTTTTGCGAATCGGTGGAGTCAGGCCATTCGTCGCATGGCCATTCCGCGCAAATCAGCGAACGATTGGGTGTGGTTGCGTCGCCGGTGCGGATGGATAGCCAGTGCAAGTACGCGGCGGTCGCCCGGGGCGAGGCGTCGGTCTACCTGCGGTTGCCGACGCGGTCCGATTACGAGGAGAAGATCTGGGACCACGCAGCCGGGTGGATCGTGGTCAAAGAGGCCGGCGGCGAGGTGACGGACGTCCGCGGCGAGCCGTTGGATTTCGGTCAGGGGCGCACGCTCCGGCGGAACAAGGGCGTCGTCGCGACCAATGGCCGGGTCCATGGGCAGGTCATTGAGGCGGTCCGGAAGGTTTTGGGGATGTGACCAGTCTGTTATAGTAGTCCCCGGTGGCGGAGCGGGACTGCATGGTTCACGTCGGTTGCCATTGTGGGCATTTTTTCAAGGTCCCCGCGTCTCAGGCGGGTAAGGCCTGCACCTGCATGCGCTGCGGCTGGGCGATCCGCCTGATCGCGCCGCGGTTGGATGAGGGTGCGGAGGAAAAGGCGGTGTGCCTGCTCGTTTCCGCCGGCCCGGCGGACGTGGGCACGCAGTTCTATCTGGCGGGCCCGGGACCTGTCTCGGTCGGCAAGAGCCGGGAACGTGATCTGCAGTTGGTGGACGCGAAAGTCTCGCGCTTGCACTGCAGGCTTCTGCGTTCGGAGCAGGGGTGGCGGGTCGAGGACGCGGACAGCACCAACGGCGTTTGGGTCAACGGAGCCAGGGTCGAGACGCACGAGTTGTGCCACGGTGACAAGCTGCGGATCGGGGATACCGAGCTGACCTGCGTGACGCCGACGCGCACCGCCCAGCCCGCGAACGACGCTGGCCTTTCGAGTCCAGTGCGCGTCGTCGAGGTCAAGCGGAAACCCGCTCCGGCCGGTGGGGACGTGTTTGACAGCGAGGGCCTCCGCCGGCGGGGTTCCGGTGGTCAAGCCGCGGATTGACTTGCATTTCCAGTGGGCGATTTCCGCGTATGGGAACGCCGTAACCACAAAGAGCCGCGGGCTTCAGCATTCGCGGCGGGTGCCGACGATCGGCAGGGGGATGGCTTCGCGTCCCCGGTCCCAGGTTCGGCGGACGAGGTCGGCCATCATGTCGATGAAGGCGGGGTCGTCGTTGAGGGTTCGGGCGCGGACCATGGGGAGCCGGAGTTCCTCACAAAGCTCGCCGGCCTGGACGTCCAGATCGTAAAGCACCTCGATGTGATCGATGACAAAACCGATAGGTGCGAGGACGACGGTTTCGAGCCCGCGCTGCCGTTCCGCCTTCAGGTAATCGCACACGTCCGGTTCGAGCCAGGGGTCTTGCGGCCGACCGGTGCGGCTCTGGTAGACGAGCGCGGAATCATACGGTCCGACCTCCCGCATGACCGCGGCGATCGAGGCGGCCAACTGCTCGCGATAGCGGCAGGCGTCGGCCATCGCGATGGGGATACTGTGGGCGGTGAAGACGATCCGGGCGCGCTTGCGGAGCGGCTCGTCGAGTTGGTTGATCGCCCGGCGGATGTTGGCGGCGTTGGCCCGGATGAAGGCCGGGTGGTCGAACCAACTGTCGACGTAGCTGACGTCGATATCGTGCAGACCCTGGTTCGCGAGAGTTTGTCGGGCTTCGCGGACGCTCTGTTTGTATTGGGTGCAACTGGCGTGCGAATGGTGCGGCGCGGCGATGAGGCCTATCGCCCGCCGAACGCCTGCCCGGGCCATCTCGCGGAGCGTATCCGCCACCAGCGGTTTCCAGTACCGCATGCCGACGTATACGGGCAGGTCGAGCCCGTCGGTCCGGAGTCGAGCGTGCAGCAGGTCGGCTTGGCGGCGGGTGACGGCCGGCAACGGCGACACCCCGCCGAACAGCATGTAATGGTCGACGACCTGCTCGAGCCGGTGCGGTGGGATGGGCTTTCCGCGGACGACGTTGGCCAAAAAGGGGCGTACGTCCTCGGGGCCTTCGGGGCCGCCGAAGCTGATGATCAGGACGGCATCGTAGGGTTGTCGACGATCCACGGTTGGTACCCCCAGTCGCGTCCCGCTCGAAGAGGGGATACAATGACCTTACCATGAGCACGCTTGAATATCGAACCGCTGGTGAATCGCATGGCCGGGCCCTGATCGCCTTTATCGAGGGGTTGCCCGCTGGGGTCGAGTTGGACATCGAACTGGCCAACCGGGAGATGACCCGCCGGCAGGGAGGCTATGGCCGGGGCGGTCGCCAGAAGATCGAGAAAGACGAGATCCGAATCCTTTCGGGTGTGCGAAGGAACAGGACGATCGGCTCGCCGGTCGCCATCGAAATCGCCAACAAGGACTATCGCATCGACGAAGCGCCGGCCATCGAGCGCCCGCGGCCCGGACATGCTGACTTGGCGGGCAGTTTGAAGTGGCTCACCACGGATTGCCGCGAGACCCTCGAACGCGCGTCGGCCCGCGAGACCGCGGCCCGCGTGGCGGCCGGCGCGGTGGCGCGAAGCGTGCTGGCGCCGTTCGGCATCCATTGCGTCGGATTTGTCACCCAAATCGGCCCGGTGGTTGCCCGGGTTCCCGCGGACATGGGCCCGGACGCGCTGGTGGCTGCCCGCGATGCGAACGAGGTCTATGCGCCCGACGCGTCGGCTGTCGACGCCATGATCGCCGCGATCCGCAAGTCCAAGGAAGACAAAGACACCGTCGGCGGGATCGTCGAGGTGCGCGTTTTCGGATGCCCGCCCGGTCTGGGAAGCTGCATGCGGTATCAGGATCGGCTCGACGGACGACTGATGGCGGCCGTCGGCTCCATTCAGGCGTTCAAGGGCGCCGAGATCGGCCTCGGCTTCGGCGTGGCCGGCCTGCCCGGCAGCCGCGTCCACGACGAAATCGATTACCGGGCGGAACTGCGCGACACGCCGTGCCTCGGCTTTACCCGCCGAACGAACAACGCCGGCGGCCTCGAGGGTGGCATGACCAACGGGCAACCGGTCATCGTTCGCGGCGCGATGAAGCCGATCAGCACACTGCTCCGCGGCCTGGACAGCGTGAACCTGCGAACCAAGGCCGGCGAGCGCAGCGACTACGAGCGCAGCGACGTCTGCGCGGTCTCGATCGCCAGGGCTTTTCTGGAGAAGTTCGGCGGGGATACGCTGGCTGAGGTCAAGGCCGCGTACGGGTTCTACCTCGAGTCCGCCCGCAAGTTGGGCGGTTGATTGCTCAACTTGATCGATTGTTGTCGTCGGAGTGCTGGAACTCCGAAGAGCTGCGGGTTTCGGCTCGCCCCGGCGAGGCGCCGCGGCGACCTGAAGCCCGCGGCCCTTTAATCCCGGAATCGGTCAGTTCGAGTCCTTCCGAATCCATTTCGCATGCCCCACCTTTGTTCTCTGTCCCTCTGCGCTTCTGCGCCTCTGCGCCTTTCTCCCGTCGACGCGCCCGAGGCACTCGCTACCCGGTGCCCGGCGATTATTTTTTCCTTTCCCTTGACTTTCCCAGTTTTTGGTGTATATATATGGATTCAACGGCCGAGGAGCCGTTGTTGAAGTCTCAGTGTTAATGGCCTGGTGTGACGATGCGGCGAATGACGCGAGACAAGCTGGTACACACGTTGAAGACGAACTGGCCGTGCGCCAGCCGCTTCGCCGCTTATTGCGTCCTTCCGTTTGTTGGTCGTATTGAGGACGGCGGAGGTGGGGCCTAGGGTGTTGATGTGGAAGTGATTTCCAAACCCTGTAGCCCCAAAAGGTTGCAGGGTTTTTTGTTGGGTTGATTTTGCGTTGAACGTCGGTTGTCCGGGGGATTCGGACGGGTTGCCCGGCGCCTGACTGAAGGATTTTTGTGAACCGATGAGTGTGAAACGAAACCGCGCTGGAAGCGCGGACAGAGAAAGTGCGCGCCGTGTCGGCAGCGTGCAACTGCAAAGGAGAAGGTGAAACATGACACAATTGAAGACAATCCCCTGGGAGCAGGGTCGGCAGCGGAGCATGCCCGAGCCGGCGGAGGCGGACGAGCGCGTCCTCTTCTACGAGGGCGATCGGATCTATCTGCGGCCTATCGAGCTGACCGACGAGCATAAGCTGCGTCGGTGGGTTAACGACCCGGACATCTGGCAGTACCTCATGCATCGCCAGCCGATCAACTCGGTCCGCGAGCGCGAGTTTATCGAGGGCCAAGGCCGTCAACCCGGCGAGTACGTTCTGGGCATCGTGGTTCGCAACGGGGACCGATTGATCGGCTCGGTCGGGCTGCACGGCGTCCATCCGGTCAACCGCAGCGCGACGCTCGGGGTCATGATCGGCGACAAGGCTTACCACGGCAAAGGCTTCGGCACCGAGGCAGTCCGGCTGATGGTGCGGTACGGCTTCGAGGAGCTGAACCTGAACCGGATCGCGTTGCACGTGTTCGCGCACAACTTCCGGGCGATCGGGTGCTACCAGAAGGCAGGCTTCGTTCACGAGGGCTGCCTGCGGCAGGCGCTGTATCGTAGCGGGCAGTTTGTGGACGAGTACCTGTTCGCGATCCTGAGAAAGGATTGGCTGGCCCAGCGCGGCCTGGGAGACGAGTACTTGCCCACCATCGACCAGCTTTACCGAGATCAAGAGGTTCTGGCAGCTCAGCCTTTTCTGGAAACTCTGTCTGACGTGT
>JAPKGY010000361.1 GCA_026647385.1 Phycisphaerae bacterium
CGGATGTGGATGGCTGGGCCGCGCGACTCCAGGCGCAGGGCGTGCCCCTGGAAAAGCCGCCGCAGTACCATCCCGCCTATCACATCTATCATTGCTTTCTGGTGGGCCTGGCTGCCCTCCGCAGCGGAGCGGGGCTCGCGACCATCGCGACACCGTCGCCGATCCAACCGACGGTGGCCGGGCTCTGCTCGTGCGCGACGACCCTCGCGCTGCCGGCTACGCGCACCGGACAGATCGACCCGATCAAGAGCCTTCGATACCTGCGCGATCGCGGCTGGCTCGATCCGGACTCCACTCCCACCACCCTGGTCGTCGGCCCCGGCGTCGGCCAGGGCAGCGACGCCTTCGCATGCGGGATCTGGAAGCTCGTCGACGCGTTCCGCAAGGCGAGAGTCCCGGCGGTCATCGACGCGGACGCACTGAATCTGGCCCGCAAATCCAGCCGACCAGGACCGAACATCTGGAACCGGCCATCGCACTTTCGCACGGTCATCACCCCCCACCCGGGCGAGATGGCCCGTTTGCACGGGGTGTCAGCCAAGGCGGTGCAGGCGGATCGCGTGGGCTTCGCCGTCCGCACCGCCCGGATGATGGCCGGCGATCGTTTCGACCCGGACCACGTACCCGTGGTCGTGCTCAAAGGCGCGGGGACGATCGTCACGGACGGCCATCGCGTTTACGTGAATCGCACGGGCAACCCGGGCATGGCGACGGGCGGCAGCGGCGACGTGCTGGGCGGGGTGATCGCAGCCTTGATCGCACAGGGCATGGACACCTTCGAAGCGGCGATCCTCGGCGTATACGTGCACGGATTGGCCGGCGACCGGGCGGCCGAGATCATCGGGCAGATCTCTCTGATCGCGACGGATATCATCAATTGTCTGCCGGTCGCGTTCGAGGAGACCGTGGCGAAGCAGGCCAAGGCTCGACGCAGCGGGTAACGGGTTCGCATTCTCTCGGCTTTCTGTTCCGAGGACTCGGTCTTCGCGGATTTCGACGGCTTACCCATGCTTCGCCGGACGACATATCTTCCGCTTCACGGGGGCAAAGCGCCGCCGTGGCTTTTCAGCCGGATGCACAAGCTGGCCGGCTCCATCTGCCAACTCATCGTGGCTGACCGCGGGCCGACCGAGATGCTGAGCCGGCTGGCCGACCCGCTCTGGTTCCAAGCGTTCGGGTGCGTCCTCGGATTCGACTGGCATTCGAGCGGACTGACCACGGTGACCTGCGGCGCCCTCGGCGAGGCCTATCGTCGTCTCGGCGCGCACCTGGGCATTCACGTAGCCGGCGGCAAGGGCGGCCGATCGCGCCGAACACCCGAGCAGATCGCCGACGTCGCCACCCGCCGCAGCCTCGACGGCCATCGCCTCATTTACGCGTCGCGCATGTCCGCCAAGGTGGACAGCGCGGCGGTCCAGGACGGCTACCAGCTTTATACGCACCACTTCTTCTTCAGCGACACGAGCGATTGGTGCGTCGTTCAACAGGGGATGAACGATCGCAACGGGTATGCCCGCCGCTATCACTGGTTGGGCAATACGGTCGCGGACTTCGTCTGCGAGCCGCACAGCGGCGTCGCCTCGACCCCGGCGGACGAATCCGATCTGCTCAATATGGTCGCGCGCCCGGCCGCCGATTCACGGGTGCGCTCGGCCGAACTCGCCCGGCTCCAGCCGGACAGGCTGATGCGCGAGATCGGCGCGGGCCCGTCGCTGTTCATGCCGGCCCATCATCCGGTCCGCGAGGCGGACATTAATCCGAAGCGCCTCGCCCGGATCCTGCGCGTCACGCACGAACGTCAGCCGGCGGACTTCGAGCGGCTACTCGGCCTGCCTGGGGTCGGCCCCGCGACGATCCGCAGCCTCGCCCTGATTGCGGAACTCGTTTACGGAACGGCCGCCTGCCGCAACGACGTGACTCGCCGCTGGACACCGGCCGATCCGGCCACCTTCAGCTTCGCCCATGGGGGCAAGGACGGCCATCCGTTCCCCGTCGATCGCCCGACCTACGATCAATCGATCGCGTTGCTGGAATCAGCCGTCCGCCGCGCACGAATCGCCCCGGCCGGCCGCGATCAGGCCCTGTTCAGGCTATCAGCGTGGATGGATAACTTGTAGCCGTGACGGGGCAGGCACGCGCCCCCATGTTCAGACAGGGCCGACGATAGGAGCATGGCGGCCCCTCAGCGTTGAGACGCCGTGCATGTCGCTCATTCCGACGAGACGGCGCAGACGTTAAACAGACCCAGGCAAGTCGCCACGGCGACCTGGCTGCACCGTGCAGGCCTGTCGCCACGCCGACTCACCTGCGGAGAGATGCCCGCGCTACAAGGGCGGCGAAACTGGCCAACCGAAAACGGCACTAGCCGTCCAGCGTGTGATCCAGATCCTGCTCCTTCCACGTCGTCGCGAGGCGTTTCGCCTGGAACGGATCGCTGGTAAAGAGCGTTCGGGAGGATACTGCCTTGAACTCGATGCCCACCTCGTAGTACCCGTTGCCGACATATCGGCAGAATCGAATCAAGCCGGCCAGGAAGGTCTTGTTATTGATCGGCGGGGTCACCTCGACCTCGAGCGCTTCGCCGGGCACGAACGAGCGCCGGACCAGGACGCTCACCCCGCCCTGCGACAGGTTGCGCATCCGCCCCTCCAGGCACACGATCGAGCCGCAGCCCGGCGCGACGTATCGCACCTTGCAATCCCGGCGACAAGCGTGCCGCCCATGCCGACGCCGACAAGTCCCATGTATCCCCTCTTCCCGCTTCCTGTTTTCGGCGGAGGAGACCTCGTCCAGCTCGTCCAGCAGGCTGGCGATGGACCAGTTTTCAAGGTCGTGGTGAGGCACGAGACGCTCCGGTATCAATTGAGTGTCCCATCCAACGCGTGCGTCAACGTTATAATTTACAATAAACCGCGGGGGAAAAAACCGATGAAGCGTGTTTTTGAGAGGGCAAGCCGCTTGCGGCTCGCCCGAAAAGAGACCGATATCAGCGCGACCGAACCTCGGGGTTGAGCCAATCGAGGGCTCTTACCGCAAGAATCGGGTTGCTCGAGAAGATCGGCTCGGAGGCGGCAGCCTTCAGTTCGACGCCGACCTCGTAATACCCTCGGCCGGCATATCGGCAAAAACGAACCAGACCGCCCATGAACATGCGCGGACGCTCCGGGAGTGACACTTCAACCTCGACCGGTTCCAGCGGCGAGAATACCCGACGGACCAGCAGTCCCAGACCGCTGCGGGACAGGTTGCGCGTTCGGCCCTGGAGTGAGACGACGGTGCCCGAGCCCGAGGGCATGAAGCGGATCGTGCAAACCGCGCGGAACGGATGCCGCGGATGCTTCCGCTTGCAGACCCAGTAATCGTCCTCGCTCTCCTTCGGGCGATGCTGAGCGCGAACGTCCAGCTCGTCCAGCACCGAGTCGAGCGTCTGCAATTCGATCACATCCGTGGCCATCGTTCGTGTCCCCTGCGCTTCGCCCGATCCCCCGAACGTCGGGCCACGCAGGACGGCATGACTCCACGCATCGGCCGCCCGCGAGGCCCTCTGCAACTCAAACTGACCGATCGGGGCCCCAAGAGTCGCAGGCTTCAGCCTGCGCGGAGCTTCGATCGCCGAGAAACGTCCACTCCTGTTCGGATCGCCGCGCGGGTTAAAGCCCGCGGATCTCTAAAGTTACGGCGTTCCAGCGGATACGATCAGTCAATTCGAGCATGTAACCTATGAAACCATGCAAAACAAACCAGACGAAGTCAAATCTCTCTTGAAGTATTCCGGAGCTTATCGGTCGCTCTCGACTTCTTTGAGGTTCTCGGACCGCATGCCGGCCGATAACGCCTCCCAAAACGTTCCGCACCCGCCGAGAACAGTCGCCGGCTGTGGATCGCCCTGCCAGCCACCGGGAACGGCGGGCCGCCCCAGAAGCCGGCACCTCCGCTGGTGCCGTTTCCGGTTGGACAGTTCCGCCCGGCCCCTGTGGTGCGGCCATCGCTCCGCAGGTGAGTCGCCGTGGCCACTCACCTGCGGAGAGATGGCCCGACCACAGCGAAACTCTCCAACCGGAAACGGCACTGGCATGCCGGGTCTCGCCCGCGACCGCCGCAGACAGCCTCCTCCCGGTCTCGGCGTTTTCCGCCCAGAAACCATTACGGCGCCCGGATTGTTTACAATACCCACTTGGGATGCTAATCTTGACCTTCGGTGGGGCTGTAGAATCTCATGGGGCGCGTGCCAGTTCGCGGCGGGCTGTCAGAGCTAAAGTCGCGACGCGACCGGTTCCGTCTTCGGAAGCGCCGGGCCTCGATGTAGTACTCGAATGCCGCGGGCAATTGGTTCGACTCGACCTGTGCATACATGGTATGCCGGCCCAATAACTTCATAGGTACGGCTTGGAAATCTCCCGCGCCCAATTGCCGCCAGTGGAGACGGCACTCCAGCGCGGGGGCGCGGTCCAACAAGACGGCGCGCACGTGCAGCGGCTCGCCGGATTCAAGGGAGGTTCGCTTCGTAGTGACGACCAGCCTCGGAGCGCCGGCGTATTGACGGGGCAATTGCGCCTCGTCCGGAAGCACGGCGCCCAAGAGGCCGGCGAGCTCCTTGGCGGGCGCATCAAGCATGGCAGGAAACGTGTGCTGTTCGAGGTTGCACACGGTGCCCATCTCGCCGGAGGTCGAGACCGATGCCAGCAAGTGCTCGTAGGCGTCC
>JAPKGY010000362.1 GCA_026647385.1 Phycisphaerae bacterium
CCGTCGACGCGGAAGTCCCGGAACCAGACGGCGCCGTTGTAGGTTCCGCGCGGCGTCCGGCCCACGATCAAGACACCCGACGCGTCGGCGACCTTGTATGGTGTGCAGATGAAGCCGTGTTCGTCGAGAAAGGCGACTCGCTCGGTCAGTGGGGCGGCGGCTGCCAGCTTCGGCAGATCGCGGCGCAGGTCCTCCAGGGTAGCGACGACGATGGCCGGTGTCGCCGGCAGGCCGCCGGTAAGAGCCCTCCCCTGTTCGATGGGGATCTCCGCGCCGGACCAGCGTTTGATCGTCGATCGGATCGCATCGACGCCGTGCCGCATGAGCCAGCTATCGCTCGGACCCGCCACGACGATCGTGCAGGCGGCCCGACCCTCGCGAACGACCGGGATGCGCGCAAGTTCCGCCGCCGGCCCGGCCGGCAACGACTGGGCCGAGGCGGCCGCAAGCTGGGACCAGGGGACGAACAGCGTGCAGGCGAGGATCAAAGTCGCTCTCATGGGTTCTCCTCGGGTTAATCGGTTCGTTGAGCATTCCGCAAAGGCCGTTCGCTGAGGCCCAGTCCCGGCTCATGGCTCAGAGTGATCCGCCCGCGCTCTCCGCCGACGCCTTCAAACGGGTCGTCGGCGAGCAGCAGATGCCCGTCGAGGTCGAGCCAGTCAGCCAGCGGAGCGAGTTGGGCGGCGGCCGCGATGCCGACCGACGTCTCGATCATGCAACCGAGCATCACCTTCAGGCCGGCGGCCCGGGCGACGTGGATCATCCGCATCGCTCGGCGAATCCCGCCGCACTTGGACAGCTTGATGTTGATCCCGTCGAAGTTCCCGACGCAGTCGAGCACGTCCTCGGGGCTGTGGCAGCTTTCGTCAGCCACGATCGGGCACAGGCCGGCCGCCCTCACCTGCGGCAGGGCGGCGTGCTCCCCGCGCGGAGTCGGCTGCTCCATCAGCTCGATGCGGTATCGGGGGATGAAGTGCCGACAGCGTTCCAGAACGTCCGCCGAGCGCCACGCGCAGTTGGCGTCCACCCGCAGCGGTTTGTCGGGCGCCAGGGACCGGACGGCGGACAGCACGCGGTCGTCGTCCGGCGTGCCGACCTTGATCTTGAGGATCGGATAATCCGCGGCCTCGCGCACCTTTTGGCTGATCGTGTCAAGGTCGTCGATCCCGATGGTGAACGAGGTCGGCGGCGCGCGTCGTGCGTCCAGCCCGAACCACTTCCAGACGGGTAAGCCGAGCAGTTTGCCGGCCAGATCGTGCAGGGCGACGTCAATCGCGCTGATCGTCGCGGGCTGGTCGGGAAACCGCTCCCACATCGGGTCGAGAATGGAGTCGAAGGCGAGCGGATCGTTTCCGAGCATGCCGGCTGCCTCTTGCAGCGCGGCGGCCACCGATTCGATCGACTGGTTGTAGTAGCTGGCGGGTGAAGCCTCGCCCCAGCCGGCGTGACCCGCGTGCTCGATCCGGATGAGCGGGATGTCCTTGGCCACGCTGTTGGTGCGCGGCAGGCTGGCGATGTTGAACGGATGCCGAAGGTGCAGCCTGCGTAGATGCCAAGTGAGCTTCACAAACATGTCCTCTGTCTGCGTTACGTCCGTTTTCGGTGGGGGACTTGTGCCCCCCCCAAGGGCATCTTGCCCGCGGCTCCTTACTTCTTGTTCTCGTCGGACGAACTCAGCTCCTTGAACGCCTTTTCGTACGCGGCCAGGGCCCGTGCGTCAAACAGAACGAAGATCGCCTGCTCGATACGCGGGGATCGCGGAAGCTCGTCCCGAACGGTGCCCAACGCGATCCGGGCGGCCTCATCCAGGGGATACCCGTAGACGCCACAACTGATCGCGGGGAAAGCGATCGTGCGGAGCTTGTGCTGCCTGGCCAGGGCCATGGCGGTTCGGTAACAACCCGCCAACTGCTCGGGCTCTCCGGAGCGTCCGTCGCGGTAGACCGGCCCGACGGCGTGAATGACGTGCTTGGCCGGCAGACGATACCCCTGGGTGATCTTGGCTGACCCGGTCGGGCACCCCCCGAGAGTCTTGCATTCCTCCAGCAGCCTGGGCCCGGCCGCCTGGTGGATCGCCCCGTCGACCCCGCCGCCGCCCAGCAGCGAGATGTTGGCGGCGTTCACGATGGCGTCCACCGCCTCGCGGGTGATGTCCCCCTGCTTCAACCTAATCCTTTGTGTCCATTGGAGTTCCATGCCAGCAGTATAGTGCGGGCCGGAATCGAGCGTCAACGCAGGGGTAGCCGGCTGCGGGACTTTGGCTGGCCTAAAATAGGCCCTGGGGTCGATAATCTGGGAATTGGGCAGGGAGATCCCCTGCATTGTGCCGACGGTCCGGGAAGGGTATAGTTCCCGGCTTGATTGTCTGGCCGCGGTGGGGTCCTCGCTGAAAGAGTCCAGGCGTGTTCAACCACAATGTGAAATCGCTCTCTGATTTGGGCCGGCGCGAGCCCCTTCGGCTGGCGAGTCTGGGTTTGCTGGTTCTTGGTTTGTCCGCCGGGTCGGGCTGCAGTGTCTCCAAACTGAGCAAGCCCGATCGGATGCGGAACGGCTACGTGATCGTTCTGCCGGGCATCGAGGGCTACAGCGCGCTGAACGTCAGCATCGCCAAGGGCCTGGCCGACGGGGGTGTGAAGGCGGGCATCGAGATCTACGACTGGACGTTCGGCGGGTCGGTGCTGACCGCGGTGGCGAATCTGCGGGTCGAGAGTCACCATCGATCCGAGGCCCGCCAGATCGCTCGCAAGATCATCGCTTATCAGGAAAAACACCCCGGCAAACCGACGTTCCTGGTCGGGCACAGCGGCGGGGGTGGGGTCGCGGTTTACACGCTGGAGGCTTTGCCGCCTTCGCGGCAGGTCACGGCCGCGATCCTGCTGGGGCCGGCGCTTTCGCCGGACTACGATCTGCGTGGCGCTCTCCGGCATACCCAGCAGGGAATCTATAACTTCTATTCTCCGTATGACGTCGGCTTCCTGAAGGTCGGCACCAGCGTGATGGGCACGGTGGACGGGCAGCACGGCCGGGCGGCCGGGGCCGTCGGGTTCACGCTCCCCTGGGGCCTGAGTCAGGAGGATCGTCAACTCTACGCGTCGTTGCTGCGCCAACAGCCTTATAACTCCAAGATGGCTGACGCCGGCAATCCGGGTACGCATACGGGCTGGGCGAGCCGCAACTTCGTGGCTCAGTGGCTTGCCCCGCTGATGAACGCTCAAGGTGAGCATCCGCCGCATTACGCCGCGGATCAGCCGGGGGGGTAGAAAACGCCCTGTCGGCGGGAGGGGGCTGCCCTTTTCATGCGTTAAGTTGTTGTTTTGGAATGGTTTATGTTTTATTCTGGACTTTGGAGTTCGGTTGGCGCGACCGGGTGATTACAATGGATGGATGCGGAGGAGTCGCGGGAGCAATCGGGGGTTGGGGAGTCCATGAGCGAGACGGGTACCACGCAGTGCAGAATACTGTTGCTTGAGTCGGTTTCGGCCCGCCGGCCGGGGTTGCTGGAAGCGCTCCGGGAGTTGGGCGAGGTTCACGTGGCCGCTTCTCCGGAGGCGGCCAGGCAGCTTCTTTCAGAACGGCATTTCGATCTGTTTGTGGGCGGGTCGGATGACGTGAACATCGCGGATCAGGCGGCCCCTCCGGTCCAGCTCTCCGCGGTTCTGGATACGCTCGGGCAGGCCGTTTGTCTGATGGACATCCACGGCCTGACGCTGTGGTCCAACGCCAGCGCCCGGGACATTCCCCAGGAGGTCATGGATCGGATCCGCAAGCACGTGCAGGCCAGTTACTCACTTCCTCAGGCGGCTGCGTCGCCGTCGCGGACGCGCTCGTTGAGTCTGATCAGCGACGGGCAGAAGTCGTTCGAAACACGAATCACGCCGATCCACGATCAGCGAGGCGCGACGCGGCTGGTCGTGACGATCGCCGACGTGAGCCGGAACCGACGGTTGCAGCAGAAGATGGACGCGATCGATAATGCCGGCCGGGAAATCGTCCGGGTCGACGCCGAGCAGGTCAGCAAGAAGACGGCCCACCAACGTCTGGAGCTGCTCGAGAGCAAGATCATCCGGTTCACCCGCGAACTGCTGCACTTCGACAACTTCGTCGTACGCTTGCTGGACAAGAACACGAACCGCCTGGAGTTGATCCTCTGCGCCGGGTTGCCCCTGGAGTCCCAGCAGATCGACATTTACTGCTCGCCGGACGGCGGCGGGATCAGCGGATACGTGGCGTTCACCGGGCGGAGCTACATTTGTCCGGATGTATCGCAGGATCCGCGGTATCTGCCGGGGATCGACAACGCGCGTTCGTCGCTGACCGTGCCTCTTTGGTTGCACGACCAGGTCATCGGCGTTTTTAACGTCGAGAGCGACCAGCCGGCGGCTTTCCGCGAGGACGATCGGCAGTTCGCGGAAATCTTCGGGCGGTACATCGCGATTGCGTTGCACATTCTGGATCTGCTGGTGGTCGAGCGTCATGCGACGACGGGCCGGCTCGCGGACAACGTCTCCGCCGAGATCGCCGCTCCGCTCAGCGAGATCCTAGCCGACGCCTCCACGCTGATGGAGGACTACATCGGGCACGACGATCTGCGTCATCGGCTGCAGTCGATCTGCGACAACGTGGTGCGGATCCGGGACTCGATCAAGCAGGTCGCCCAGCCCGTGCAGGGTCTGCTGGGCACGCGGGCGGCGGA
>JAPKGY010000363.1 GCA_026647385.1 Phycisphaerae bacterium
GAGGAAATCAACGAGGATAAACCCGGGATGGACGGTTGCAGCCAGAGCAAGACCCGCCAGCAACAGGCAGCCGGCTGCGATCATGACCTGGCGGAAAACGGGGATTCGCTTCCGGTCGCGTAGGACTTCGACGCCGCTCTTTTTGCACGCCTCGATACCGCCGTCGAGGACGAGCACGTCGGTAAAGCCCATCCGTTCCAGGATTTCAGCGGCTTGAGCGGATCGCATGCCGGTCTTGCACATGGCGATCAGGCACTGGCGCCGGTCCCACCCCGAGGCGGCGGCGGGCAGCCGGTCAAGCGGCACCAGTTCCGCCCGGGCCAGCCGCTCGCTGAGAAACTCGTCGGCATCGCGCACGTCGATCAGACGCGCCGAACACTCCATCACCTGTTGCGGTGACACTTTCCTCATATACGATCCTCCCCACAAAACCTTGATTCAGTTCACTGCACCAGCCACACATTCCCCCTCGACACTCATCCGCTCCATCGTTTCGCCGAACAAGCCCACACGACACGGAAAGCAGGATCCTTCCCATCCGGGCATCAATGCGGGTCGCCGCGGCGACGAGCGTTGACGCCCGGCGCGTATTCGGCGCGCGGGCCGTCCCCAGGGACGATCGACATTCGCCCGGCGTTTCGCATGTGTTGAGCGTGCGCTACCGTGGCGCGCGGGCACCATCGCAGACGCGGCGACGGGGGGTGTGGTAACCGGTATCCGGCCGGCGCGCCCCGCGAGTACGCAGGCGGGGCACCCAGCACCCAGTGGCGCCGCGAGACACGTACCCCCACGGGCACGATGCCCGTGCCACCCTGTGCGCGCAAATCGCATCGATCCTTCACCGCAAGGTTCCATTCAGGCCGATGCCTCCTCCGCCTTGCCCACCGGCGGAGGGCTGTGATCTCGAATGCACCCGAGGAGCCATGCCGGCCGGGGGTCGACCACCTGGTAATAAACCTCCTTGCCCCGCCGGGAGCATCCCAGAATGCCGTGGGCCTTCATGATGTTCAGATGCTGGCTGGCGGCGTTCCGGGGAATCCGCAGATGATCGGCGATCGCCATGACCGGGACGCGTCCTTGCAGCAGCAACTCACAGATCCGCAGGCGGTGCGGATGGGCTAGGACTCGGAGCACCTCAGCCGCCCGGTCCAACCGGGCCATCGGGATCAACTTGTCCTCAACCGCGGGCATGACATACTAATATATCATGAGATCATGATTTGTCAACTCATCTGAGACTCGAATTCCCCGCGGGAGCGATCCGGACGAGGTTGAATCCTGTAAACTGTTATCAGATATTGACTTATATTCGAGTAGGCGGATCGCCGGTTCAATCTCGGCCTGGGCATGGGGGTTGACAGTTTCGCGATTGATTTCGACAATGGGCTTGATCGGCCGGGATTGCGGATCGGGGAGGTGTTGGCCAAGCCGATGCAGCGGCGGTCGATGGTGGAAGGTTTTGGCCCGTGGTGCAATTGGTAGCACGTCTGACTCTGGATCAGAAGGTTCTAGGTTCGAGTCCTAGCGGGCCAGATGCACATAGTTCCATAAGCCTGTGACTAGAGAAGCCCCGGTATCGAGGCCTCGACGAGGCCTTTTTTCATGGGGCTCCCAAACCGGGCGTACAGAATGGGTTCCGGGGAGGTCCGCAACGGGGAGTGCGCCCAGTCGCTTTTCAGAGGGTGTGTGAGAAGTCCGGTCCGCCCTTGTGGTGCAGGCTTCTTGTGGTGCAGGCTTTCAGCCTGCCTTCAGAGCTGGCCCGCCCGATGAGGCCTGGGTGCAGCCAGGCCGCCGCGGCGACTCACCTGCGGAGCGATGGCCGCACCACGAAGTACCGCTTCTCGCACGCCTTCTCAGATCCAAGGGGGTGTATGAGAAGCCCCTGGGGAAAGGGGACGGTCCTCATTTCGCAGCAGGCTTTGAAGATATCAGTCTATCGCGTTCCCGAACCCGGCCTTGGTCCGGGCGAACAGGGGACAGTCCCCGAGCTCCGCCCGACCCTGCTGAGTTGTGGGGATAGGGTTTTCTTGGGCAGGTGTGACCCGTGATCAAGGCTCCCGTACCTGAGGCAGATTTCTCACCGATCCGCCGGCTGAAGTGGATCACGTGGGGCATCGTCGCCTGCTGGACGGGCCTGGTGGTCTGGTCGCTGTATTCCCAGATGGTCCAGCACCGGAATGAAGTCGAGGTTCTTGCCCGAGCGGCCGCCAAGATGAGCTTCAAGAAGGATCGGTTGTACTGGGAACTCCTTCCGCCGGAGGGTTTTTACGTTTCGGTCACGGACCAGACGCAGCCCAATCCCCTGCTGGCTCACGTTCCGGAGAGGGACATCACGACGCCATCGGGGCGAAAGCTCACGCTCCTTCACCCGGCCGAGTTCATTCGGCGGGTGTACGTCGCGGGCCAAAAGGAGAAGGACGCCTGGGGCCACCTGACCAGCCGCAGGCCCCTTCGACCGGAGAACGCGCCGGACCCATGGGAGGCCGAGGCGCTCCGTGCGATCGAGGCCGGCCGAGGGACCGTCTATTCGACCGAAACGATCGACGGCGAGGGTTTCGTGCGGACCATGCACGCTCTGGAAACCAAGCAGCCCTGCCTTCAGTGCCACGTTGCTCAGGGCTATCAGGTTGGACGTTTTGACAGCGGGATCAGCGTTTCGGTGCCGTGGCGGCATTTCGAGGGGGTCGCCCTGAAGCGAGTGTCTCCGACGGGCATGGCCCACCTGCTGCTCTGGGGCGCGGGCACCGTAAGCTGTCTCGTGGGCAGTCGCCGTCTGCAGCGGGACATGCGCACGCGGATTCAGACGGAAGCGAACCTGCGAAAGAGCGAGAATCGCTTCCGCCTGGCGATGGAAGCCACCAACGAAAGCCTGTGGGAGTGGGACATCCTGACCGATCGGGTCTACCACAGTCCTCACTTTGCGTCGGCGTTGGGCTACGCGGATGAGCAGACGCCGGACAGGCTCGCGAACTGGTTCGAGCTGCTGCATCCGGAGGATCGCGAACAAGCGATGCGTTCAGCCGAGCGTCTTGCCCGGGACCCGGACTACACCGTGGCCGTCGAGCACCGCCTGAACACGAAGGCGGGCCAATGGCGGTGGTTCCGGACGCAAGGAAAGGTCGTGGAGCAGAACGCGGACGGCCGGCCGATGCGGGCGGTCGGCACCCACCTGGACATCACCGACAGAAAGCACATAGAGGTGGAGCTTCAGGAGAGCCGGGAGGCCGTCCTGGGGCTGCTCGATGCGGCGACGGATTCGATGTTCCTGCTGGACGTGGAGCTGCACGTCGTCGCCTGCAACGAGGTCGGGGCCCGGCGGCTGGGCCATGCGCCGGATGAGATCGTGGGACACAGCCTTCTGGATCTGTATTCGCCCGACGCGGCTCGCCGCTACAAGGCCAAGGTGGATGAGATGCTGGTCGCCCGGCAGCCCCTGCGTTTCGTGGACGAGCAGGACGGCCGGGCGTTCGACCACCACCTGATTCCGGTCACCGATCAGACGGGGCGGGTCTACCGGATGGCCTTGTTCGCCTGGGATATCACCGAGCAAAGACAGGCGGAGCAGACGCTTCGCCGGACGCTGGCGTTCAATGAGGCGTTGCTCGAGGCAGTGAACTCGCTGGTCATCGTGCTGGACGCGGAAGGCCGGATCGTGCGTTTCAATCGGGCGTGCGAGCATCTCACGGGCTGGAAGGCGGAAGAGGTCATCGGCCGGGAGATGTGGCGCTGCCTGATTCCGGCGGAGCAGATCGAGGGGGTGCGGGCGGTCTTCGCCCAGCTCGCGACGGGCAGGTTCACGACGTATCACGAGAACGAATGGCTGACCCGCGACGGCGGGCGCCGGCACATCACCTGGGCGAGCGCGGCGCTGACCGACGCCGGCGGGAGCGTGGAGTACATCGTCGGAACCGGCATCGACGTGACCGACCGAAAACGGGCGGAGGAGGCGTTGCGGACGAGCGAGACGAAATTCCGCGACATCGTCGAGACCACGCGGGAGTGGATCTGGGAGATGGATACGCGGGGCATGCAGATCTACTCGAACCGCACGATCGAGCGAATCCTGGGCTATACGCCGACGGAGATCGTGGGGCGCCCCTTCTGGGACCTGATGGTCGAGGAAGACCGCATCGAGGCCGAGCGACGGATGCCCGAGTACATCCACGAGAAGCACGGCTGGACGGGCCGGGTCATGCGGTGGCGACACAAGGACGGTTCGATGCGCTGGCTCGAGAGCAACGCCATCGCCCTGTTCGACGCCATGGGGAGGCTGATCGGATTCCGCGGCGCGGACCGGGACATCACGGAGCGGAAGCAGGCCGAGGATGCCCTGCGGGCGATCGTGGAAGGGACGGCCAGCGCCATCGGAGCGCAGTACTACCGGAACCTGGTGCGGCAACTGGCCGCCGCGCTGGAGGTGCGATACGCCCTCGTGGCTGAGATCACTGACACCGCGCACAACCGGGTCCGCACGCTGGCGTTCTGGGCGGGGAACGACTGGGGCGAGAACTTCGAATACTCGCTCGAAGGCACACCGTGCGCCTCTGCGGTCCAGCAGGGTCTGTGCAGCTACCCGCGGGACGTTCGCGCGCAATTCCCGGCCGACCGCCAGCTTGCGGAGTTGAACATCGAGGGCTACATGCACGGTCACCGGCGCAGCCCAGACATCACGATAATGCGCGCC
>JAPKGY010000364.1 GCA_026647385.1 Phycisphaerae bacterium
AGGAACGGCACGTTGATGATGGCCGTGACCTGATCGAGCACCTTGGCGAGACGCTCGCGCCCGCTCGCGAATCGAGTTTCGTGTTCCTGCCAGCCATGCGCGGGCCGAAGCGTCCCCAGCGCCTGGGTCAGCGCGTCCGGAACCTCGATGAGAACGATGCGCTCGCGTTTGAATCCGGCTTTTTCGAGCGAGCGGACCAGGCAGTCGGCCAACACGTCCGTTGTATTGAGCTTCTCATAACCGACCGGGTCGAACTTGATCCCGACAACGTCGCCGTCGGACACGAGCTTGCGCCATGCCTGCCGGGTGGACTCGCAATCGGTGATGATCCGGACGGTTTCCTCCAGGAGGCTCGTCAGCGCGCCTTCGTGCAGCTTGGAGCCGCTGAGGATCATCGGGTTGCGGTTGATGACGACGACGGACTTGATCCGCTCGGGGATCGGCCCGCGATCGGGCAGGGTCGTCAAATGCGGCAGCCCGCGCACCTCGTCCTCGGAGGCCGGACTCGTGATCTGGGCCAAACACCGACCCGCCAGAGCGCACAAGGCTGCGCCGCTCGCGCGCTTCAGGAACAAACGCCGATTCTCCATCACTGTACTTCCAACGCCTTCGCGAACCGGCTTGCCCGTCGCCGGGCCGCGCGGATGCCTCCCGGGTGATCGCCGCGGACTCACCCTCCGCTCGAGGACGAATGCTCCTTGCGAGGCCCCGCTTGCGCCCGCCCGTCGGAGTCCGTTGACACTCCCGGCGCGGGTTCCTAATCTTATCGGCGAAGGCCGGGGCTCCGGCTGAGTTTATGGGCTATTCACAACGAGAGGGATGATGAGTTCAGCGAATTCCGAGGCGCTAGCCCGGGTCCGAGCGACACTCGAGCGATACGGGCAAACCCACCTCCTGGCCCACTGGGACCATCTGAACGACCCCGCTCGCGAAGCGCTGCTGGCCGACATCGCCCAGATCAATTTCACGGCCCTGGCGGAGCTGATCGATACGTACGTCCGGGGAAACAAGTCGTTTCCCCTGCCCCAGGACATCCAGCCCGCCCCGTTTTACCCCGTTCAGCCCGGACTTGAACGGGTGGGCAAGTATGCGGACGCCGTCAAAAGGGGTGTGTCCCTGATCCGCCGAAACAAGGTCGCGGCCTTCACCGTGGCCGGAGGGCAGGGAACTCGCCTGGGTTTCGACGGTCCCAAGGGCGCTTTCCCGATTTCCCCGGTGCGGAACAAGCCGCTCTTTCAGTTGTTCGTGGAGTTCATCCTGGGGACCAACCGGCGCTACGGCTCCGATTTGTCCTGGTTCATCATGACCAGTCCGCAGAACGACGCAGCCACGCGCAAGTTCTTTGAAGACAACGGCTACTTCGGCCTGAAGCGCGAGCGCGTTCGCTTTTTTCAACAGGGTGTGATGCCAGCATTCGCGCCGGACGGAACGATTCTCATGGAGGACCGCCACCGGATCGCTTTCTCACCGGACGGCCATGGCGGCAGTCTCCTGGCCCTTCGCCGCTCGGGCGCGCTGGCGGAGATGGCCGCCGCCGGGATCGAGTACATCAGTTACATCCAGGTGGACAACCCGCTGGTCAAGGTCATCGATCCGCTGTTCCTCGGTTTGCACGAGATGACCGGCTCCCAAATGTCGAGCAAGACGATTCCGAAAGCGGATGATCTGGAGCGGGTGGGCAATTTCGTCGTGGGAGACGGCAGGCTGCAGGTCATCGAGTACTCCGATCTTCCGGACGAGTTGGCCCACGCCCGCGATCCGCGAGGCGGACGCCTTTTCGATGCCGGAAGCATCGCGATTCATGTTCTGAGCCGGTCTTTTGTCGAACAGTTGACCGCTGACGAGGCCCATTTCGCGCTTCCCTGGCATCGGGCGGTCAAAAAAGTGCCCCATCTGGACGCGCAGGGGCGGTGGATCGAACCGACCGCACCGAACGCGGTCAAGCTCGAAGCCTTCATTTTCGATGCCATTCCTTATGCGTCCAACCCGCTGATCCTCCAGACCTCCCGGGCCGAGGAATTCAGCCCGGTCAAGAACGCCACCGGGGTCGACAGCGAGCACACCGCCCGGAGAGACATGAACCGACGGGCGGCGGCCTGGCTTCACGCCGCCGGCTTCGATGTGCCCCGCCGACCGGACGGCGAGCCGGAAGGCCTGTTTGAAATCAGTCCAACCCTGGCCCTGGACGGCGGGCACCTTCGTGAGGTCATCATCGAGGCCCCGGTCATCAAAGCGGGGCAGTCGCACTACTGGGAGTGAGCCATCTTTTCGGGCAAGGAGGTCCGAGAACATCGTTGCAAATCCGCGGTTCGGTGTTACACTGTCGGGTGCGCGGTCCGACCCCGGTCAAGATTCTGGTCCGTTCTGGACCGAGCGCGCAACGGCCATCGGCCGATGGAGTGGCGAAAGGCGCACCTTCAGACACGTCGGAAGGATTGCCAGATGAGCGATACATGCAAGGGCGTGCTTCTTGTTGTCGATGACGAGCCGCTCAAACGAATCACGTTACAGATCGAGTTATCCCAGGCAGGCTACACGGTGCTCGACGCCGCCGATGCGGCGGCGGCCATCAAAGTGCTTTCGTCCAGGCCTGTCGACGTCCTCATCACCGATCTGCGCATGCCGCAGATGGACGGCTTGCAACTGCTCGAGCAGGTCAAGGCCCGCTGGCCTCAGACCCACGTGGTGCTCATGACCGCCTACGGCTCGGTCGACTCGGCGGTCGCCGCCATCAAACGCGGCGCCTATGACTATCTCACCAAGCCGTTCAAAACCGAAATGCTCCTGGAAAAGCTCGAACGCCTGCGGTCCGCGCGGGGCTGGGTGACCGACAAGGATCGACCGGTGCCGCTGCCGGAGCGACTGGGCTCGTTGACCGGTGTCAGCCTGGCGACCCGTCGGCTCTTCCAGCAGATCCGGGCGATCGCCGACAGCGATCGGCCGCTGTTGATCGAGGGAGAAAGCGGCACCGGCAAGTCGCTCGTCGCCCGGGCCGTCCATGAACTCAGCCGACGCAGCGATCGGCCCTTCGTGACCTGCGATTGCGCGACCTGCTCGTCCGAGACCGGCGACGCCGACCTGGCCGCCCCCTTCGAGCACGCCGCCGGCGGAACCCTGTACATGGCCGGCGTCGATAGCTTGCCCCGGGCGGCCCAGGTCCGGCTGTTACATATCCTGGAGTCCCGAACGCTCGACAAAGCCGGCAACGCCCAGCCGGTCGAGGTTCGCCTCGTGTGCTCCACAACGCGCGAGCTGAGAACCCTGGTCGACGCAGGCGACTTCCGCCAGGATCTGTACTATCGATTGTCCGCAGCCAGCTTATCCGTCCCCCCGCTGCGCGATCGGCGGGAGGATATCCCGTTGCTGGCTCGCCAGGTCCTGGAGCGAGTCGCCGCCGCGCGCGGCGATGGCAAGCCCCGGCCCACCCGAATCAGCCCGCACGCGATCGAGGTGCTCCTGGGCTACCATTGGCCCGGCAATGTCCGCGAACTCGAACACGTCATCGAGCGGGCTGCCACCCTGACTGGCGGCGAAGAGATCGAACTGAAAGATATCCTCCTGCCGCAGCAGGCCCAGACCGCCCGAGTCCCGGTCCCGTCCGAACGATTGCCCGGTCTGACCGAAACCATCGCCGGCATCGAGCGCAGCCTGATCGATTCCGCCCTCCGGCGGGCAGCCGGCAACCAAGCCCGCGCCGCCCAATTCCTGGGAATCCCGCGGACCACGCTCCGCGACAAGATGGCCAAGTACGGGATGGGCGCCCCGGTGCCCAACCAGCAATCCTCAGCCTGACGGTATCCCGTCGAGCACTGCCCGTATGCGCCGCGACCCGCGGGCTCCGTCTTCCCTTTACCGGACGCAATTATTTATCCGATAATGAGTTATGGTTTCCAGGCCGGTGGGTCTTTATGCGGCGAAGCCGGCGGGAACTGGCCCGGAGCGGGTCGCCGGGCGGGGCTTGGCGGGCAATAATCGCGTGCCGGCGACACTCAGGTCCCCCGGGCGTTGTATTTGTGGGGGAGGGGATGGGGACGGCGATTTGGCTTGACACTCCGTGGGTCGGGGTCGAAGATGGATTCCGGCTGATGGTTTCCGAGGCACTCGCCGGGTTGGCGCGCGGCGAGTCAAACCCCGAAATCGGGCTCCGCGGGGAGGATCCCCAATCCCCCGGCCGGGCCAACGGTCTCGGGGCCCGGGGCGGCACGGATGCTGAAGGCCTTGGGGCTTTGGAGAATCGTGATGCGAAAAAGCCGTGGGTTCACGCTGATCGAGGTGCTGGTGGTCGTATCGATCATCGCCCTGCTGGTCAGTATCACCATGCCGGCCTTCCGAGAGGCCCGGCGACTCAGCCGCAAGACGGTCTGCCAGAAGAACCTGGCGTCGATCGGCCTGGGGATGCACGCGTATCTGCTGACCAACCGGGACACGTTCCCGTGGGCCTGCCGGTTGCCGTCGTACGAGCCGACCGCCGCCGATGACGCGGTACCCCCGCGTCGCCCTTGGGTGTCGCTGGTCGAAGCGCTGAAGACGGAGATGACGGGCAAGAGCGAGGTGTATCTCTGCCCGGCGGATTTGAACACCAAGATGCAGGTCCTCATTCCCACGAGACGGTATTACGACAACGAAGGCTTGAGCTACGAGTGGGAATCGAAACTGAACGGGATGCACCTTTCCTTCAA
>JAPKGY010000365.1 GCA_026647385.1 Phycisphaerae bacterium
AAAAGGCGCGGTTGAGAATGAGGCGGGAAGTCGCATCTGCAATTCGTCAGATCGTTCATTCGGCTCCATCCCGCGTCAACCCCCCGCCGGACAAGGTTATCGCCTTCACCTGCTCCACGGATTTGCTGAAGAGTTGGCCGGATCTGAAAAGGATCCGGTAGGCTTCGCGGATTTCATTCAGATCGTCCTTGTCGAAGCCCGCGCGGCGCATGCCGATGCTGTTGTACTGCACGATCTCGGACTCGCCGAAGGCGGTCATGAATGGGGGGACGTCCATTGTCACTCGACAGCTGGCGGCGATGAAGGCCAGGCTGCCGATACGCACAAACTGATGAATCAGCGTGTAAGCGGATAGGATCGCGTTCTCGTCGACCTCCACATGCCCAGCCACTGCAGCCATGTTGTAAATCTTGACACCCCGGCGAATCAGGCAGTTATGGCCCACGTGGGCGTAGGCCATCAGCAGGCACTCGTCGCCGATCTCGGTCGTCGACTCCGGTTGCGTGCCGCGATGCACGGTCGCGCCCTCGCGGATCACCACCCGATCGCCGATCTTCGTGTAGCTCCGTTCGCCGTGGTAGTGGAAGTCCTGCGGCGGCGCGCCGATGACGGTGAACGGGTGAATCTCGCACTGCCTCCCGATCTGCGTCCAGCCGCTCAGGTAGGCATGCCCTTTGACGATCGTGTCGGCCCCGACGCGGACCGGCCCTTCGATGATCGCGTAAGGTCCGATTTCAACGGACCTGTCCAGCTCGGCCTCAGGGTCGATGACGGCGGTGGGATGGATGGCCATGGTGTCTCACTTTCCGGAGGAAACCTCGATGCCGGAGCCTGTCTTCAGGTCAGGCGGGAGCCTATTCTAATAAGGGCGGCGGGGCAGGCAAGGTGCGTTGCCCTGGGTGATGCATCCCACCCAGGCATGCGGTTCATCGCCGGACCGCTCACCGCCCCAACGTTCGGAGGCTACAGGTTGTCCGTTGAACCGATCCAGCATGAATTCCTGCGCCAGGCCGGGGGGCGTTTCGGGGCAATCTCCGGCTGTGAAATAGTGGCGCATTTCGGCGACCCGGTCCACGAATACGAGGTCGCCCGAACCGGCGTCGGGCTGTATCCCGCCCTGGATCGCGGCATGATCGAGGTCACCGGCGTGGATCGCGCCGCCTGGCTTCACAACCTCACGACCAACGCCGTCCGCGATCTTCAGCCGGGCGACGGAAACTACGCCTTCGCCGTCAACCTCAAAGGGCGGATCCTCTTCGACCTCAACGTGCTCGTCTGCCCCGGTGCGATTCGACTCGACCTGCACCGCCGGGCGCTGCCCGTCGCCTGGAACCACTTTAATCGCTACCTCATCACCGAGGACGTGACGCTCGAGGACATGACCGCCTCGCTCGCACGCTTCGCGCTCGTCGGCCCGCGCGCGCCCGAGGTGGCTGCGAAAATCGGCCTGCCTCATGCAGCCGTCATGGCCCAGCTCGGGCCGGCCTTCATCGACCTGCTCGGCAAACGCGCCATGGTCTACCGCCACGAGTTTGCCGGGGTGTTCGGCCTGGAGATCGGCCTGCCGGCCGAGCTTGCGGATGAGGCGTGGTCGCACCTGCTCGAGGTCGGTCGGCCGGCAGACATTCGGCCGGTGGGGCGGGCGGCTCTCCGCACGCTTCGCATCGAGGCGGGTATACCCGCCTGGGGCGAGGAAATCGACGAGGAGGTCCTGCCGGCTGAAACCCTTCAACTCGACCGTGCGGTCAGCTTCAATAAGGGATGCTACCTCGGCCATGAGGTCATCGAGCGGCTGCGCTCGCACCATGCCCTGCCGAGAAAGCTCGTCGGCCTGCGACTCTCGCAACTCCCCGCGGGCGCCGCTTCGCCGATCTCAATTCGCGCCGAGGACAAGACCGTCGGTCGCCTGATGAGCTTCTGCCATTCGCCCGCGGTCGGCGCACCCGTCGGTTTGGGATATCTCGTCTCAGCGTGCGCGCATCCCGGTACGACCGTCCTCGTCGCAACCGACCCGCCGATCCACGCTCAGGTCACGACGCTTCCGTTCCAGTCGGTGAAGTGATTCGGTCGCGATCGTTCACCCGCCCGATCATTGCTCCCGGGGCATCCGGCGCGCATGTGTTGCGCCGCGTCGCGTGCGACGCGCTTCCACCTCAGGGCGTGCTCATGAATACCCGGGTCAATTCCGTGGACCTGCGAAATACGCTAAACACGCGAAGGATTCGCCAACCGGTCCGTTCTTGGCGCCTTTGCGGTTGATAAGTTGTTCAGGTTTTTCTCGAGCGAGCCCTGGATCGGGATCCGGCGCACGCCCATGCGTCCTACCTCCCCGCCGCCGCCAGGAACACGCGGGCCCGCTCCCGATCGACCGGAGCGGTGGTCGCACCGTTCTCCTTGATCGACGTGCCGACGATCGCGCCGCAGCCGCAGGCGAGGATATCGCGAATGGTCTCAGCCGTGGCCCCGCTGCCGACCAGCACGGGCCGGTCGGGGACGGCCGCCCGCACCTTGCGCAGGTCATCGAGGTTCGTCGGCCTGCCGGTGGCGCTTCCGCTGACGATCAGGCCGTCCGCTCCCCCGCGGTATGCGGTCTCCTCCGCCGCCTCGGCGATGTCCGACGACGACATCGGCCGGGCGTGCTTGACGTGAACGTCGGCGAAGATCAGCACGTCCGCGCCGATCCGCTTGCGATATCGCAGCGTCTCGTCCGCGCGCCCTTCAATGATGCCCTGGTCCGTCGCATACACGCCGGTGTGGACGTTGACGCGGACGAACGCCCCCTCGCAACACATCGCCACCGCCAGTGCCGCCATCGGATCGTTCCGCAGAACGTTGATGCCGATCGGCAGCTCGGTCGCCTCGCGAACCGCGCAGGCGACGATCGTCATCATCGCTACCGTGTGGGGATCGACCCGGGTTGCGCGGAATGGCGCGTCCCCGAAGTTTTCGATCACGATCGCGTCAAAACCCGCTTCCGAAAGCACGCGAGCGTCCGCCGTCGCCTGCGCAAGGATCCGGCGTTGCGTCATTCGGGCGGCCGGGCTCGCCGGCAGCGGCGCGAGATGCACCATGCCGATCAGAGGGCGATCCGGCAGACGAGCCGGCCGGCGGTTTTTACTCTCGTGCCCGGGGGCGGGGGGCATCGTTCGTCCTCGCGGGAGTCCGGTTCATCCCTCACGAACGGAACCGGAACACCGCCACGACGTCCTCGATGGGAACGACGAAGAGCTGATTGCCCGGTTCGAAGTCGACAGGTACCGAGTTCTTCGGGTTGAACAGCACCTTGTCGTACTGTCGGATGGGGAAGTTGTCGTCCGCGGCGATCTGGGCCGACACCGCGACCACCCGCCCGGTGATCGTCGGAATCTCGATCGAGTCGGGCAGGGCGATGCCGCCGCGTGTCGCCTTCTTGTCCTCGTCTTTGCGGATCAGGACGCGCTTGCCGAGCGGTTCCACCGTTTCAAGTTTCGCACGTTTCCGCTGGGTATCGCGTTGCATCGACGGCTCCTCGCAAGGGTCGTTGAAGTCCGGCCTTTGGAACGCGCGGGATTATAAAACACTCGGTCAGCCGCTGCCAGTCGAAAAAGTGAGGCTCTGCTCCGAGTGTGTGACAATGGACGACGGGCCGCGTCTCAGAGCCCGGAGCGGAAGCGACGGGCCAAGTCCGTCCCCGAACCCGGAGCGGAAGCGACGGGCCAAGTCCGTCCCCGAACCCGAAGCGGAAGCGACGGGTAAGGCCCGTCCCAGAGCCCGCAGCGGAAGCGACGGGTCAGGCCGCATCGGCCTGCGCCTCGGCGACATCCGTAGGGCGCAGGCCTGTGAGTTGTTCTGGGCGTAACGCGCCAGCCGCGGACGTGGAGCACGCGTGAGCGGGCAAAATGGGGACTGGCTCCGCCCGCGCAGGGTTTCCGACGACGGAAAGTCCCTTGTTTTCAGGTAATCCTTGCCCCCGGGCGTATCGTTTCGAGGCGGTGCCTGTCCCCATTTTGCCCGTGGGTCCGCCCGCGGCGGGTGAGTTACGCCCAATTGTTTCGCCCGCACGCGATACAGGTCCAGATAAACGCGGGCGATGGCCGAGATCCGGGAGGGGCAGGGACTCGCCCGGTCTACGGGGTTTGTCGGGCCGGGGCCGCCGCCGGCGGTTTGCCCCCCGTCCCCTTTCCCGATTTGGCGTTCTTGATGAACTCGATGAAGCGATCCTTGCTGATGAAGCCGCTCTGCACGTAGTACGTCCCGTCCGGAGCGACCATCACGCAGGCCGGCGGCGACGTCACGCCGTACTTGGCGACATAATTGGCATGCTCCGGCGACTGCTCCCGCATCAAGAGCAGGTTGACGGTGTCGTTAAAGAGTGCCCCGACTTCCGGGTCGGCCAGCACGTCGGAGTGCATGCGATCGGACTGGTTGTTGAGGAAGCCTTTATAGAAGACAAACAGATACTTGCCCTGTTCGCGGGCCTGTTGCTCGGCCTGCTGGCTGTCCTGGCGCCATTTGTAATCGGCGCATCCGGTGGCGGCGAGCATCGCCGCGCCCAACGGCAGCCAGATCAGCCCCGTACGCAGGGTTTTCAACGTCCGCTTGAAACACGTCTTTCTGGTCATGATCGTTCGGTTGTTCCTTCCGGGATGGAGACTACGCGGCGACGATGGTCTGTGCGGGCCGGGCGGCCGGCC
>JAPKGY010000366.1 GCA_026647385.1 Phycisphaerae bacterium
GCCCGCGCGCCGGGAAGCGGCCGCCACCATCCTCCGGATCCAGTCGCCCGAGGCGGTGAAGGCCCTTTTGCAGATCTTCGAAGTGGAGAACAACGAGTTGGCCAAGATCGCCGTGTGCGAGGCGATCGCGGAAGCCCGGATCGAGATCCCGGAGTTCGTCTCGAAGCTGGAGCCCCTGCTGCGGGGCAAGAACGTCGCCCTCCAGAAAGCGGCTGCGAACGCCTTGGCGGTGTATTCCGATCCCGGCGTGGTCGCGCGCCTGGAGTCGTACCGACAGCAGCAGGAACGCGTCGTCATGGCGGAGAGCCTCGAACGCCTGATGGACATGCTGTACGAGGCCACGACCGACGAGGGAAAGCGGACCACCCTGCTGCTCGACTGGCTCAAGTCGCCTCTGACCCTCCAACGTCGCAAGGCCTTGCAAATCGTCGGCGACGCCCTGCGCGGCAAGGGCACGAAGCCGGCCACGGAAATCCTCGCCCAGATCCGGGGAACCCTGACGGACCCGGAGGCGGAGGTCCGCCAGCGGGCGATCGCGCTGTTGCGAGACCTCGGGTTGTCCGAGGATGCGACCCGAATCCGAGCGCTCCTGTCGGGTGAGCGAACTGCGGCGGTCCGGGAGGAAATCTACAAGGCGCTGGGCAAGCTCACCGACCCGGCGTCGATCGATGCCTGCATCGGCGGCCTGACGGAAGAGGACGACAAGGTGGCGGCGGCGGCGGCGGACGCGCTCGGTCGGCTGTGCGACAAAGGCAGCGGGCGGGCCGGTGATCGGCTGCAACTGGTTGTCAACGCGCTGCTTCGCCGGATGGCCCGTCCGGTCGAGTCCGCCACCCTTCGGCGGGACATGATCGAGGCCATGGGCGACATCGCGGACCCCAGGTTCACCCCCCTGCTCGTCCGGCATGCGGGCACGGATGAAGCGGAACCGACCATCCGGCAGGCGGCTCTGCGTGGTCTGCAGCGGGTGGGCGATCTGGCTGGCCTGGGCATCATCGTGGACCGCCTGATCAACGACCCGGACGTCGGCGTCCGTGAGGTGGCCGCCCAGGCGCTCGGCCGACTCGGCGATCAGCCTGCCCACCTGCGAGCCTTGCGGACCCGCATGGACCGGGCTGCCGAGATGGCCCCCTCGGTGAGCACAGCCGCGTGGGATGCCTATCTGCTAGTCTTTCAGAAACTCGGCCCCGAGGATCAGGTCGATGCCTTGGCGAGTTGGGACGGCAACGAACCCGATCGGCTGGTCACGCTGGCCGCCGCCGTCAAAGGGCTCATGCGCGCCAGCGTCGCCGATCGCCTGTTGAGGCACACGCAGGCGCTCGATGCCAGCGATCATGCGGCCGCGGTCGCGTTCCTGGATCTTCTCGCCAAGAGCATACCCGACCTGTTCGGCTCGGACTGGGCCCCGCGGTTCAACGCGATCCGCACCCCACCCCCCACGCCGCCTGCTTCCACCCCCACGAGTCAACCGACCACCGCAAGCCAGCCCGCATAATCAGCCCGGCTGAAATCGACCGCAATAAGCGAGTCTCACCGTACGTTCAGACCAGCGAGTCGACGCGTACTGCCGCACGGGCTTCCGCAGAAAGCAGAGGAGTATAAATCATGTTGCAGAAAAGACTTGCATTGCTTCCCCTGATCGTCGGGATCTTGGGCCTGTCCGGGGCGGCGGCAAACGCCGCGGATGATCCGGCGCCCCCGCCGGACAAAGGGGCCCGGATGCTGGAGAAACACCCGGAGGCGGACGTAAACAAGGACGGGAAGCTTTCCTCGGAGGAGTGGACTCAGTTCCGCCAGAACCGCAAGGGGGCAGGTCGCGGCCCGGCTGGCGAGGCCGGCCAAGGCCGACAGCGCGGCGGACCGGGCGATCGGAAACCGGACCCGGAGCGGTTGCTCAAGGCTCATCCGGAGTTGGATACCAACAAGGACGGAAAGCTGAGTGATGAGGAGATGCAAGCTGGCCGCCACAAGCTGATGGGGATGGGACGCATGGGCGGACCGGGCATGGGGCCGCCGCCACCGCCGGCAGCGGTGCTCGACATGCTGCTCAAACGGTTTGCGGAGGCTGACACCGACGGCAACGGACAGTTAAGCCGCGACGAGATCGCAGCCTTCAAGGACAAACTGCCGCCGCCGCCGCCCGGACCGGGGGCGGGATTGGGCGGACCGGGAGCGGGCTTCGGCGGGCCGGGGCAACCGGGGGCATGGCATGCCGGCATGGCGGAGGATTTGATCAAGAGCCACCCCGAGGCGGACACCGACAGGGACGGCAAGCTGTCGCCGGACGAGATGCGGGCGCTGATGAAAAACAATCCGGGCGCCATGCGTCAGTTGTTCCTCCAGAGGCATCCGGACGCCGACGCCAACAAGGACGGCCAACTGAGCGACGAGGAGATGAAGACTTATCGCGAGACCATGCGCGCGGAGCATCGGGCGAACCGTCCCGGCGCGCCTGCGAACCCGTGACGAAAGGCGGGCGACAGGCATCCGCGATTTTTCCAGCGGATGCCTGCGCTTTGCCGGTACAGCCCGGGGCGGGTCCTGGGGGCGCCCCGGGCCGTCTTTTATAGAGTCGATCCATCGACACTCAAAACGTACAGTCAACCCATGCCGCCCGTGGAACGCGGGTCGTTACCGACTGGACGCAGTGGAGCGGGACTCGCGGCATACGGTGAGTCAACGGGCGGCTTGCGAAGCGGCGGGCATCGGGGTCGGCGGCTCGATGCGTTTTCCTTCCCGAAGCCCGCGGAAAATGGCCGCCACCTCGGCGAAGGACTCGCGGTAATAGCCGCGGTAGACCTCCCCGCGTTTCAACGACTCGTAGAAGCTGTTCCGCACGCCATCGTGCGCTTGTGGCACGGAGTTGGCCTGCAGGATGGTCAGATCGCTGCTGAAACCGGCGAGGTTCGCCGGCCTGGCGATTCTGAACACTTCTCCGACGGCCAGCGTGTTTCGACCGGCCGGCAGCGGCATGTTCCTGTTCGCGTCGTCGTACCCGGGATACTCGCCGCGGGCGGTCGTGCTGTAATCCCACGCGACGACGATCAGGTCCCAGGCCGTCGGCCAACGGACGGCATTACGGGCTTCGACCCATTTGCGGAAAGTCTCCGCGCCGAAGCCCGGCGACAGCCAATCCACGTGGGTCTTGCCGTGGCACAAACCACTCCACGTATCCTGGACGGCCGCGCTGAACGAGGAGGCGAGCTTCTCATCCGGCTGGATGCCCAGACGAACGAGCCGACCGGAAAATCGCTCGGCCAGCACACCGAGGCCCGGTCCCTGATCCCGGTCAGGATAGACGTCGAAGACCGCCAATCGCTCGGCGCGGATCTCCCCCTTGAAGAAGGAGCAGAGCTCGCGCAGTTCTCCGGGCGCAAAGGTCAGTCCGGCTGACTTGTCGTACATGCGCAGAACGACGGCGGGAACGAGCTCGACGCCGCCCGGGCAGTGCTTTCGCCACCAGCCGAAGACGTGTTTGGCGTCTTGAAGCGTGATTTCCCGATGATAGAGCAGGTACAGGCGATTGGCGGCGTAATCGCCGGCGAGCAGGCGGACGGCGTTGGCGACCTCCTGTTCGGTCGGCGGCGCCGAGGCGGGCAGGGTCTCACCCCAATAACCGCGGTACGGCTTCAGGCCCAGCGAGGCGTGGAGCCAATACGATCGCTCGAGACGAGCCGGGTCTGGGGTCGCGGGTTCGGTTGTCGCGACCAGGCAGGACGTGCAGACCAGGAGGTATGCCGAGATCAGAACCATACTCAGAATGCCTTCGGCTACGCAATCTGCTTTCCGAGCAGGCGGGCGACCTCGACGCAGTCCTTGTCCCCCCGGCCCGACAGGTTGATGACGATGTTGTAATCCTTCTGCAAAGTCGGGGCGATCTTGGCGACCAGGGCGACGGCATGGGCGCTTTCGAGGGCGGGGGTGATGCCCTCGGTCTCACTGAGCAACGTGAACGCCGCCAGGGCTTCGGAGTCAGTGACGCTGTGGTACTCCACCCGGCCACTCTCTTTCCAGCCGGCATGAAGCGGGCCGACACCGGGATAGTCGAGCCCCGCCGACACGGAGTGTACGGGAAGCGTCTGCCCGTCGTCGTCCTGGAGAACGTAGGTGTACATGCCGTGGATCACGCCGGGGCGGCCTTTCGCGAGCGTGGCCGCATGGCGCGGGGTATCGACGCCCTCACCGGCGGCTTCGACGCCGATCAGGCGAACGGAGGAGTCGTCGATCATGGGAGCGAAGATGCCGGCGGCGTTGCTTCCCCCGCCGACACAGGCGACGACCATGTCCGGGAGCCCGCCCATCGCAGCCAGGCACTGCCCGCGCGTCTCGCGCCCGACGACGGACTGGAAATCGCAGACGATCATCGGGAACGGGTGCGGGCCCATGACGCTGCCGATCACGTAGTGGGTGTGTTCGACGCTGCCCATCCAGTCGCGCATGGCTTCGTTGATGGCATCCTTGAGCGTACGCTGCCCGCTCTCGACAGCCACAACGTGGGTGCCGAGCAGCTCCATGCGGAAGACGTTGAGCTTCTGGCGTCGGACGTCCTCGGAGCCCATATAGACGACACACTCCAGACCCGGCAGAAGATTTTCTGCTCCGTCCAGAGAACGGAAACAACCAGATATCTTCTGCTGAACCTTCGTCATCCTGATATCGTTTTCGGCCAGA
>JAPKGY010000367.1 GCA_026647385.1 Phycisphaerae bacterium
GGTAAGCTATTACGCACTTTTTAAATGGTGGCTGCTTCTAAGCCAACATCCCCGCTGTCTCGGAAACTAGACTTCCTTATGCACTGAGCATGAATTAGGGACCTTAGCAGGCGGGCAGGGTTGTTTCCCCTTCGTCCACGGAGGTTATCCCCCACAGACTCACTCCCGGGATAGTCATCGCGGTATTCGGAGTTTGGATGAAGGCGGCAGGCTGGTGGCCCCCGCGTTTCAATCAGTAGCTCTACCCCCGCGATGTAGTTGCCCGAGGCTGCCCCTAGAGGCATTTCGAGGAGAACCAGATATCTCCAGGTTTGATTAGACTTTTACTCCTCCCCACAGCTCATGCCAGAACTTTTCAACGTTCACGGCTTCGGTCCTCCGCACCCTTTTACGGGCACTTCAACCTGGCCATGGGTAGATCACCTGGTTTCGGGCCTACCCCCAACGACATATCGCCCTGTTCAGACTCGCTTTCGCTGCGGCTCCGCACCGGAAGTGCTTAACCAGGCCGCTGAGGGTAACTCGCCGGTCCATTATGCAAAAGGTACGCGGTCACACCCGGGGCCGAAGCCCCGATGGTGCTCCCACCGCTTGTAGGTACATGGTTTCAGGTTCTTTTAACTCCCCTAGCAGGGGTTCTTTTCACCTTTCAGTCACCTTACTTGTCCACTATCGGTCGTCGAGGAGTACTTAGCCTTGGAGGGTGGGCCCCCCGGCTTCACACGGAGTTCCACGAGCTCCGTGCTACTCTGGAGAGCCGATGGTAACGCGGGGCGATCGTTTTCGCGTACGGGACTGTCACCTTCTGTGGTGCCCCTTTCCAGGAGCTTCCGCTAACGACGCCTTTGTAACCGCTCTCGGCTTCCGCAACCCCGGCCCGAAGGCCGGTTTGGGCTATGTCCGCTTTCGCTCGCCGCTACTAACGGAGTCTCGGTTGATTTCCTTTCCTCCAGGTACTGAGATGTATCAGTTCCCTGGGTTGGCTTCGACGGACTATGAATTCATCCGCCGATGACGCCATCTCCTTGCGGAGTGACGACGGGTTGCCCCATTCGGAGATCCCCGGATCAATGCTCGTTTGACAGCTCCCCGGGGCTTATCGCAGCCTACCACGTCCTTCATCGCCTCTCGACGCCTAGGCATCCCCCATGTACCCTTAGTAGCTTGATCGCATGGATGACAAACCGTTCGCTGCGTTTCCGCACCGCCGGCCGCCCCCTGCGCCAAGACACCTTCGACGCATGGTCGCGTCGTTCGAACGAGTGGTCTTGAAAACCATTCGCCGCTCGAATTGGAACCATATGGTTCGATACCTGACTCGCTTGCGCATCCGCCCGACGCCCGCCCGAAGCGAGCGCCGCCGGATGTTTTCTTCCACGATTCGATTGTCAAAGAGCTTGATACCGCACTCGCGGGGCCGACACCCGAGCCCCTCACGGGCCTCAGGCCGTCCGACACCCGAAAGTGCCAGAGCCCATCAAATATACTCACGGCTTTAGCTTTGTAAAGGGCCTCGGCCGGAGTTTTTTTACTTTTTTTGCGTTCCCCTCGCAGCGCCCGGACGGCTCCAAGCAACCGCCCGCCCATGGAGCCGAGCGGGCTCGAACCGCCAACCTCCTGGTTGCAAACCAGGCGCTCTCCCAGTTGAGCTACGGCCCCGTGCGGCGTTCAACCGCCAGAGCAGTAGATCAGCAGAACCGTTGACAGTAGAGCCCGAAAACCGTGAAGCCATCTACTGTTCCACTGCTCTACTGTTCCACTGTTCCTCACATGGGCCCACGAGGATTCGAACCTCGGACCTCGTCGTTATCAGCGACGCGCTCTAACCAACTGAGCTATGAGCCCTGCCTGAGTACCCTGGTTACGCTCGGGTGACAAAAAAGCCACCAGCCGGCTGCTGGTGGCTCTGAAGGTCCCACCCATCCGACCAGCTCGAAGCTACGTTACCCGCAGGCTGTCAGCAATTCGTGTCTTCACCAAAAGCGATTGTCCTCGCCTACAGCCGATTCGTCGCACCCACGTCACAGGCCGGGCCGCATCCGCCGCCGTCGGCCCCATCCCTCCCGAGAGCTGCCAGCCTCCTATCGACCAAAGAGCCCCAGAAAGCTCATGAAAACCCTACGGCCAAGGGGCTTATCGCTCCCACACTGTATAGAGTTTAACCGCCCCGGCGCCGGTGTCAACACCGCCCGATCCGGTTGCTCCGGGCAGACCGGTATTCCAGGCGATCCAGAAGGTTTGAATCCGCAAAGGTTTTCGCCTGGCCGGTGCGTCATACATTGTAAAAACAATTATATCAGCAGCACTGAATGGCCCCCGGCTTTCTCGCCGAGTTGCCTCTCGCCCCACCAGATCGACCGCGGCGGTCGGGTTCGCCCCCCCCGAGCGGTTTGCGATCGCGACCGAGGTCGTTTAGAACCTTAGATCGCCACGGGTATGGGCCCTGCGCGGATCGTGTGGCACGGGGAGCTTGCCCGTCGTGAGGACGCGGGCGGGAAGCCCGGGGCAGGGGCTTGGTCGCCGCCGACGGCTGTTTGAGAAACTGGCAGTGAAGAATCGCTGCGATGGGCGCGCCCGTTTTCCCGGGAGATTCCTTTTGGAGCCGCAGGCCACAAGAAGGCGGTCCGCCTGGGAGCTTCGACCGAACGCCGATGACAGCCAGTCTATTCATGCTGATGACATGCACCGCCCTGCTGGCCCAGGGTGCCGAGCGACCGGCTGGCGCTTCCGCATCCGGCCAAGTCAACATCCAGATTGCCCGGGACGGGACCGCCCTGCTCGACCTCGTCCTTCCCGACCGCCCGGTGCCGGCTGAGCAATTCGCGGCCGATGAATTGCGGACTTACCTGCAGCGGATTTCGGGCGCGAGATTCGTCGTTGTGCCCGAAGACCGCGTGACCGACCGCCCCTGCATCCACATCGGGAGAACCGCTCTGGCGAAATCTGTGTTGGCTGAATTGGATTCGGAGGACGTCGATACGTTCGTGGTTCGGCCAATCGGACGTGACCTGGTGCTCGTGGGGGCAAGCGGTCGCGGAACGTTGTACGCGGCGTACGACCTGCTGGAGGAGGATCTCGGTTGTCGCTGGCTTGCTCCCGGGGAGGCGTGGGAAGAGGTCCCGTCCAGGCCGCGAATTACTTTGTCGATCGCGGCTCGTACGGAGAGGCCGGGACTGAAATACCGCTACGAGCGAATGACCTGCCTTCCGACGGCTGGGCTTCGCGAGAAGGATTGCCTGACTTGGGCGGTGCGGCAGCGGATCAATATCGCGTTCGACTGGCCCGCGGCGGGCTCGGGCGATCTTTTTGCGCCTTACGGAGGATTCCGCGGGGTGATGCGTCCGCACTCCCTCTGTCTGATGACCGACTTCAACGAGCTTTATCGCGAGCATCCGGATTGGTTCGCACGGGTCAAGGGCCAGCGGCGGCTAGGCTCGACGCCGACGCACACGAACCTGTGTACGAGCAATCCGGACGTGATCGTCTTTGTCACGGGGCTTTTGGCCAGCGCGTTCGACGAGCAGCCACAGGCGGAGTTCCTCGCGCTGGGCCCCGGCGACGGCCTGGACTTCTGCGAATGTGAACGGTGCCGTGCGCTCGATACCGGCGGCGTCTGGGACTATGGGGGCAACGCACATCCCGCCCTGGCCGATCGCTGGCTGACGTTCGTCAACGCGGTCGCGGACGGAGTCGCGGTCCGGCATCCGACGAGGAAGCTGTACACGCTGGCGTATCACCACACGTTCGCCCCGCCGGTCCAGGTGAAGCCCCGGCCCAACGTGATGGTCATGGTGGTCAACTCCCGGCCTGAGGGCGTCTGCTTCGTCCACAAGGTGGAAACGCCCGGTTGCCCGAACAACGCATTGTTCCGCCGCAACCTCAGTGCGTGGTCGTCGATCGCGCCCGCCGGGGTGCTCGCCTACCAGTACATGCCCCACTCGACGTTCTGCAACATGCCGCTACCCGCTCCACACAAGTTCATCGCCGACATTCGCTGGCTGTCGCAGGCGGGCTGCGTGGGCTATGAGGGGCAGAGCAGTTGCAGGGTGTTCGGTCTCTTCGGCATCACCCTCTACGCGGTCGCCAAGGCGATGTGGGATCCGGGTATCAATCCCGACGCGTTGATCGAGGACTATTGTGATTCGGCGTTTCACGAGTCAAGCGAAGCGATGCAGTCGTTTTTCCTGGCGCTCGCGGAGGGGCAGCGGCGGGCGGATCACACGTCGACGGGGGTTTGGACGAGCTTCACGCCGGAGGTTCTGTCCGCGGCGCGCCGGTACATGGACAAGGCCCGCGGAGATGCCCGCGGCGAAAAGGTCAAGCGGCGTCTGCGTGCGTTGGACGCTCATTTGAAGTACGCCGAAGAGGGATACGGCGCGTACGGCCTGGCGCAACAGGCGGTGCGGAAACGGGACCCGCAATTGCTCGACCTCGCGGAGAAGCGGGCGCGGGAAGCGGAGGCGGGGTTCATGGCGGCGCGACAAGCGGACCCGGAATGCGTCGATCTGGAGCTCCCGCCGAAGCCGCTTGACCGAATGCTGACCGAGGCCCGCGGGGCGCTCAACAAGGCCGTGCGAAGCCGGCCTGCACCGGCGAGTGCCGAGCACAGGCAGTAGAACCACCCTGAAGGAGAAAGGATTTCGTCATGCCAGTCCG
>JAPKGY010000368.1 GCA_026647385.1 Phycisphaerae bacterium
ACAATCAATCGATGGAGGCGCTACTGGCATCTGAGTCGTTGAGCATTGATCTTCCCAAGGCAGGCGAGATTCGCAAAGGGTGTGGTCTTCGGGACGGGGTGCTCCTGGGTCGCGGACCGCGGATAGCGGTTCGCCTTGGGAAGAAGCTGCATGGATTGACAGCACGGGGCCGCGGGCCGACCGCGGTTGATTCGGGCTGGTATTACCTCCGACAAGTTGGGTCGAAGGAGAAGGCGTCGCCGGCGACGAGGGATGGATCTGCGCGCCGCGCGCGAGGCGAAAGGTGTTTTATGGCTCAGTTGAGAGCGGTTCCGATGACGTGGGGCGATGCCCGGCAGGAGGCCGTCGCGTCGCCGCAGAGACGGTTCGACGGGGTTTTGTTTTATGCGGGCGATCGGCTTTACCTGCGTCCGATCGAGGTTTCCGACGAGTTCCTGCTCCGCAAGTGGTTGAACGATCCGATCATCCGCCAGGGATTGGATCACCTCCCGCCGACGAACGCCGTTCGCGAGCAGGCATGGATCGAGTCGCAGCCGGGCAAGCCGGGGGAGTATCACCTGGGCATCGTCGTGCGGGCCGGCGACCGGCTGATCGGAACCGTCAGCCTCGTGGACATCGACGGGATCAATCGCAGCGCCGAACTGCGGATCATGATCGGGGACGTCGATTGCCATTGCCGCGGGTTCGGGACCGAGGCGGTGCGGTTGATCGTGCGTTACGGCTTCGAGGACCTGAACCTGAATCGCATCACGCTTGGCGTGTTCGCCAATAACCCCAAAGCCATCCGCTGTTACGAGAAGGCGGGGTTCGTCCTTGAAGGGCGTTTCCGGCAGGCGCTGTACCGGGGTGGGCGATACATGGATGAACTGTCCTACGCCCTCCTGCGCGAGGAATGGGAGAAATCGCGGAGCGGGTGATGGGGCGCATGCCCCCCGCGCATGCGGTTCATCGCGGGACCGCCGGAACTGTTACGGACCCCCGGGGGATGTGACCGCATGGTCGTGGGCGCGGGGGTCGCGGGATCGCGGGCGACTCCGTAGAATGCAGGGATGATCGAGACGCGCATACCGACGGCAATCGTGGTCCTGTTCGCGATCGCCGGGCTCGCGGTCGCGGAGCACGGCGATTCCAGCAGTCAGCCCGCCTCGCGACGGTCGCCGGAGCCCGTCTGTCCGGGCCTCTACGTGGTTGACGGCGTGCTGATGCAGGGCGGTCGGCCTTACCGCGGTATCGGCGTCAACTACTTCAGCGCGTTCATGCGGACGCTCGCGAGCCAGGACGATCTTTCATGCAAGCAGGGGATGGCGGCGCTTCGCGGGAAATCGATTCCGTTCATGCGGTTCACACCCAACGGTTTCTGGGCGTCCGAATGGTCCCTGTACATGAAGGACCGCCCGCGCTACTTCGCCTTGCTGGACGAGTTTGTTCGCGAGGCCGAGCGGCGGGAGATCGGGTTGATCCCGTCGTTTTTCTGGTTCTTTGCGACGGTACCTGACGTCGTCGGCGAGCCGGTGGACCAGTGGGGCAACCCGGGCTCCAAGACTCACGCGCTGATGCGCGAGTATGTGGCCGACGTGGTGGGGCGTTACAAGGATTCGCCGGCCATCTGGGCCTGGGAGTTCGGCAATGAGTTCCGTCTGCAAGTGGACCTGCCGGGCGCGGAGCAGGGAAAGCCTTACGTCGTGCCGCGGCTGGGGACGCCGACGACCCGCACCGCGCGGGACAAGCTCAATCGTGCGGCGGCTGAGTGCGCCCAGCGGGAGTTCGCCCAGGCGGTCCGTCGGATCGATCCGCATCGATTGCTGGTGACCGGTGACGCGATGGTGCGTAACTGTGCGTTCCACCTGATGACCGAGCGGCGATGGGATCGGGACACGCCCGCCCAGATGGCTGCCATGCTCCTGCGCGACAATCCGGACCCGTACGACGGGATCTCGATCCACCTGTATCCCGTGCGCGACTGGCACTTTTTCGATCCGCCGATCGATCTGGCGGATCTGCTCGCTATCTGTCGCGACGTTTCGGTGGCTTCGGGCAAGCCGTTGTTCGTGGGCGAATTCGGTGCGTCCGAGGAGATGGGCGAGGAGAAGGTTCGGTCCTACGTGACGAAGATGCTCGATGCCATCGTTTCGCTGCGGATCCCGCTCGCCGCTCTGTGGGTCTATGACCTGCCCATGCAGGAGGGGACGCACAACGTGACGACCGAAAACAGCCGAGCTTGGATGCTGGACGCCGTGGGCCAGGCCAACGGCCGGATCGGGCTGTCCAGTCGGCGGGCGGGGGGGTAGAATGGCGCCGCAATTCGGGAGGGTGAGCGATCAGCCGTCTCCTTGAGGAGGCAACCCATGTCCAATCGGATCGATCGACGAGCGTTCCTGGGGAAGGTCGCGCGGACGACCGCAGTCGGGGCCACGCTGGGCCGCCTGCGTCTGGAGGCGGCCCCGCCCGCAAGTCAACCGGCCACCAAGCCCGCGGCCGAGTGGCGAAACAAGCAGTCGGGGATGGGCTACGCACGGCTCGGCCGAACCGATTTCATGACCAGTCGCATCGTTTTCGGCGCCGGCGGCGTGCGCGGGCCGGACGACATGCGGCTGCTGGAGTTGGCGGTCGAGCGCGGGGTGAATTACCTCGACACCGGCCGTGCGTATCGCGCGAGCGAAGCCAATATCTCCGATTTCGTGCGCAAGAACCGCGACAAGGTCTGGATCGTCAGCAAGGCGGGGCATATCGGCTGGCCTGACATGACGATCCAGCCCGGCGAGGACGAAAAGGCAGCCAGGCTGTACACGAGTCAACTGGATGAATCGCTGCGCACGCTGAAGGTCGACACGATCGACTGTTACATGATCCAGGGAGCGGAGCACGACTGGATCGTCACCATGGACAGCCTGTACGACGCGTTTGTCCAGGCCAGGAAGGCGGGCAAGGTCCGTTTCTTCGGGTTGTCGACGCATACCAACGTGCCGAGGGTGTGCGAACTGGCTGCGGCGAGCGGGCGATACGACGTGATCATGGTGGCGGTGAACCCGAACAGCCTGCAGGAGTTATCACCGGCGATCGCGGCGATGCGCAAGGCGGGGATCGGTCTGGTGTGCATGAAGACGTCGGGCCCGATCAAGCGGGACGCGAGGGCGTTCGACAAGCACTACGATCAGGACCTGGTTGGCCGAAAGCTGTCGGTTTATCAGCGGGCGTACGTTCACATGATCAATCGGGGCGGGATGGATGCGTTCATCTCGCACACGCCGAACCGCACGGTCCTGGAGGAGAACCTGGCGGCCGCGGCCATCGAACCGGGCCGGGCGGAGTTGGATGCGGTCGAGCGGCGCGTGCTGGCCGAGACCCGGGGTTCCTGCCGACACTGCGGCCGGTGCAATCGCGCATGCCCCAACAACGTTCGGCCGGGGGATCTGCTCCGCTGCCATGCGTACTTGCACACATACGGCGACCGCGATGCGGCCCGCGCCGCCTACCGCCTGGCCGGCGCCACCGCATGCACCGGCTGTGAAATCTGCACCGGCGTCTGTCCCGAATCGATTGACCTGCCGCGCGTTGCGTCCACCGTCCGGGCGGCCATGGCGTGAATCCTCATCCTCAGACGGTTGCGGGCTCGACGGCCGGCTCGCGCCGCGCGAGGTAGGCGATCGTGCACAGGGCGATCAGGCCGAGGTCGATGCCGCCGATGAGGAACATGTAGTGGGCGACGGCGCCGGTGCCGAAGGCGTAGCTGTGCAGGCCCATGCCCAGCACGAAGTTCACGCCGACGTAGGTCATGATGATCAGCCAGAAGGCCAGGACGCTCTTGAGGGCGTCGGCGAACGGGCCGCGGGCGAAAGCGAACAGCGGAACGGCGGCGGCGCCGGCGGTCAGAGCGAGGATGCCCAGGTTGCTGGTCGGTTTAAGCCGCGTGGCGATGATGAACAGCACCACCGCGGTCAGCACCAGCCCGATGAAGTAGATCCACGCCGATGGTCTTTCCTTGTCCAGCCGACGGTGCAGAATGGCCACATACGCAAGGAAGGCGACCAGCGACCACACTTCCTTCGGGTCCCAGCCCCAGTATCGCCCCCACGAGGAGGCGGCCCACATGCTGCCAGTCACGATCCCGGCGCCGAGCAGGATGCAGCCCACGTTGATGTACCAGTAGTGCAGCGAGTCGATGAAGCGGGAGACGCTCTGGCGACTGGGGGCGACCGCCATGGTCACAAGCTGCGCGTGGGCGATGAGTGACGCGAGGGCCAGCACGCTGTACGACACCATGATGATCGGCACGTGGATGGACATCCAGACGGTGTCGAGCAGGACCGGCGCGATCGGGCGGATGAACGAGTCAAGCGGCAGGTTGTCCGCCAGCAGCAGCGACAACGCCCCCATGAACGAGGCGGTCAGCGGCACCAGGCGGTCCCGGATGATGAGCATCGAGAGGATCGCGAACGCGCCCATGCCCCAACTGAGGAAGAGGAGCGATTCGTACATGTTGGAGGCGGGGATGCGCCCGGCGATCGTCCAGCGGAGCGACAGGCCGTAGGTCAGGGCGACGAAGCCGGCGATCAGCCAAACGGCAGAGCAGATGCGGATATGGAACGAGATCATGATAGAGGGTCATCCGCGTGGGGCGGGTCCATTGGTAGGACGTCAGCTCTACTATCTGGTAA
>JAPKGY010000369.1 GCA_026647385.1 Phycisphaerae bacterium
GCGCTCTATCCGCGCAGCGTGCAGTGGAGCGGGCAACTGGTCGAATGGTATCTGTGGGGCACGACCGATGGTGCCGCGAGCGTGCAGTAACCCGCGGCCCATCATGCCCGGGCCGCCCATCATGCCCGGGCCCAGGCACCGGTTATGGCAGGTGGGCTGAAAACAGTTTTCGTTGCGGTGATATCCGTCATCGCTTAGAATAAGGGTGTGGTGGTAAACGACAGGCGGACCAAAATGACCTACCGCGCGACCGTACAAAAGGGTGTCGTGGTTTTGCCCCGGAGGTTGTGCTTGATGATGGCACCGAGGTGGAGGTGACTGCTTGTGCGCGCGGGACTCCCTGAGTTGACCTCCTAGCCCTCGCAAGCACCTGGTCGGGAGATGACGCCGAGGAAATCGTTGACTTGATTTACGGGACTCGGTCCAGTCGTGACGTGTCGGCCTTTCGCTGAGGTGCCTTCTTGATACGGATCACTGCGTATCCCTTCTGCGCCGCCACCCTGCCCTGGCTGAGCACCTCGCGAGCAGTGGGCGGCAAGAAGCGTGTATCAGTATCATCACGGTCGGCGAACCGCTCTTCTGGGCCGGTCGGTCCGTGAGGGCGGAGGACAACCTGACTGTAGTCAAACGCATCCTCGACTCATTGGTACATCTTCCTCTGACGCGACTTGTCAGGGACCGGTTTTGCGCGGACCAAGGCGGATCTCATGCGTCAAGGCCGAACGGTTGAGGATCCCGACATCCTTATCGCTTCCACGGCGATAGCCATTGGATTGATTCTCGTCACTCATAACACGGCGCACGACGCGCGGGTAAAGGACCTGCGAATCGAAGACGGGCATTGTGACACACCCTTGAACAGGCTTTCTCTATGAAACTCGGCGTAAACCTGATGCTGTGGACGGGGGCGTTGAACCGCAAAGCGCTGCCGTTGATCGACCGGGTTGCGAAGATGGGCTTCGACGGGGTCGAGCTGCCGATCTTCAACGCGAAGATCGTCGACGTGGCCGGGACGCGTCGAGCGCTGGCGGACAATGGTCTCGGCGGGACCGTTTCGACGGCGTTGGCCCGGGGTTCGTTCATCAGCGGCAGCGCCCGCGAGCGTCAGGCGGCGGTCGATTACGCGATCTCCGTGCTTGACGTCAGCCGGGCGGTGGGGGCCGAACTCGTCTGCGGGCCGTTCTATTCGCCGGTAGGGCACCTGGTTGGCCGCGGGCGAACGGAAGCGGAGTGGAAGCACGCGGTTCGGTGTCTGCGCAAGGTGGCGGAACGGGCGGAGGACATCGGCATCGACGTCGGGGTGGAAGCGCTGAATCGGTTCGAGACCTATTTCCTGAATACGTGTGAGGACGCCTTGCGGCTTTGCGGCGAAGTCGGCAGCTCGCGCGTCGGCGTCCACTTCGACAGTTTTCACGCGAATATCGAGGAGAAGGACCCGCCCACGTCGTTGCGAAAGATCGGGCGGGCCTGCCTGATGCACGTGCACGCCTGCGAGAACGATCGCGGCATTCCCGGCAGCGGCCACGTCCAATGGGACGGGATCATTCAGGCGCTCAAACGAATGAAATATGACCGCTGGGTGACCATCGAGAGCTTCGTTCCGGCGATCAAGGAGATCGCCCGGGCAGCCTCGATCTGGCGCCCGGTCGCCGGCAGCGGCGACGAACTGGCGATCAAGGGCTTGCAGTTCCTGCGATCGCGCCTGAGCCAATGATGCCGCCGAACCACGCTCTTGTTTAGCGGGGTCGCGTGCGACGCGATTCAGTCCCGCACACCGGGTGCGGCGCCCGACAAGATGGATCCCGCGATGTGGGGCGCCTCACACCACGATCGTCTGCTTCTCCTTGTCGAATCGCACGGTCTTGCCATGGCGATAGCTCAGCACGCCCATCTGCAGGGCGGTCTGCGTTCGGAATGCCAGGCCGATGTGGCTCCGCGGCTGCTTGCGCGTGCGGCAGCATTCGAGGAAGTCCTGGTAGTGGAGTTTGAGATCCTCGGCGTGCGGAACGGGCCAGCGCTGAGGCTTGCTCTTGGAGCCCTCGGCCGGGGTGAAGATGATTTCCGTCCGGGTGAATGAAAGGGTGCCTTCCCATCCGCGAATCGTCGGGGCCCGACCCACGGAGCCCATCTCGTCGGCGCCGAAGAAGTTGTTGCCCTGCGTGCCGAGCACGACGACGGTGATTTTCTCGGGATAATCGATGAGCAGGTTGGCCGTGTCTGGTATCTCGCGCTCCTTGCACTCGAAGTAGCGATACTTGCCGGAGGAACCGACGGCCGATGCGGGCATGTCGACGTCGAGCATGAAGAGTGTGGGCGTCAGGCAGTGCGGATAGAGATCGGTCGCCTGCCCGCCGGAGTAGTCTTCGTAGAGCCGCCAGCGGAAGTAGCGGCTGACGTCGAACGGTCGCTTGGGCGAGTCGCCCAGAAAGGCTTCCCAATTCAGATCGGGGCCGGGCTTGGCGTTGGGATCGTCGATGGGCATGCCGGCCTCGCCCCAATCGCCGACGCGGAAGTAACCGCACTCGGCGTGGATGGGCTGGCCGATGACCCCGTCGGCGATCAGCTTGCGACCTTGCTGCCAGGCCGGATTCGACATGCCCTGCGATCCGAGTTGAAAGACCCGGCTGGACGTCTTCACCTCGGCGGTCATGCGTTTGGTCAGCTCGAACTGTCGCCAGTGCGTGACCGGTTTCTCACAGTAGACGTCCTTGCCGGCCTGCACCGCGTCGATCACCTGATAGCCATGGATGTGGTCGGGCGTGGTGATCGAGACGACGTCGACCCTGGAGTCCGCCAGCAGTTCGCGATGGTCCGCGTAGGGTTTGGCCTTGTACAGGTCGGCCTGGGCCTGTAAACGCGGGCGGTACGTGTCGCAGGCCGCCACGATCTCGATGTTCGTGCCGGCGTCCTGCATTTCCTTGAGTTGCGTCAGGGTGTATCTGCCGCGCCCGCCGCAGCCGATCATCCCCAGGCCGATGCGGTCGTTGGCACCGAGCACGCGAGCATACGAGCGGGCGGGCATGGCGGTGGAGGCCGCAATCGCTCCAGCCGCCGCACCGGCTGTTCGAATAAAACTGCGACGGGTGGTCTGACGGGTCGTTTTTGAGTCATTCTTACGGGAGGCCATTTCTTATTACTCCTCACGGAAAGGAATCGCAAATGGGTGCAAGCCACTTCGGCATACAACCGCTACGCGCCGGCCGACAGGTTACCCGAGCGCCGCACGCGATGAAAGTGCCGCTCATTCCGCCGCGGGCAAAGCCGCCCATCGGCGGTAGACAGAGTGAATCCGTTTGGGTTCGACCGGGCCGTCCCATACCGCCAGGCCGTAGCGAAACCGCAGCGGATGCGACTTACGGAGTGCCAGCGGCTCGTGGTGCAGGCCGGGCGTGGCCGTCATGTAGGCGAAGGGCGTATCCATCGTGAACCATCGGGCGGGATGACGCGGATTGTCCGGATGGTCGAACATGGCGACCGTGACCACGTGGTCGTCGGCGGAGGCCGTGTACGCGCACCACCGCGACGGCACGTCGTCGGTGCCCTTGACACCCTCGCCGCGGTCGGCGTTGAAGAACCGACCGCCCGTATCCATGGATTTCACGAAGCGCATCCCCAGGCCCAAGTACTTGCGACCGACGAGTTGGACGCTGTCGCGGTGAGGCGGGGTGTGAAGCTCGGACTGCCACGACATCAGCGATGCATCGAGGTCATTCGACCGCCAGGTTTCGATCGTGCGTTTCTCCTGAAGCATGACGGTCTGGCCATCCGGTGCGAGCCAGTCCAACGTCTGGAGCAAGCCGGTTCTGTAGAGGCCCTTGACCACGCGCGGCGGAATGATCTGCAAATACCGCGGGCGCTGGCTGCCCGCGGGGTCCGCCTCGCCCCAGAACTCCACATCGTCCACGTTGACGGCGAACATCAGGCTGTGGTGGTGGAGATGGTCCGCCGGTGCATCCCGGAGAATGTTGATTCCGCTCGGTGCGGTCAACGTCTGCACGTAAGGTTTGAACGGCACGCCACCGAAGCGATATCGCAGGAGCGATCGGTCGCCATCGGTGAAGGTGACACCCGCCGCGTCCGGTTTGGCCTGCCAGGGGACGCCGCCCGGGGTTGCGGCACAGCCGACGCCGCCGGCGAGCGGCGCAAGACACAAAACGGTCCGGGAAAGGAGTGTTCTCATGGTCCATGTATTGTGCCGAGCCCGGCAAGGCGCGTCAAAGCGCGACGGCGGTCAGGCGATCAAACCGCCGCGTTCCGTTTCCAATCCTTTTCGCTCCGCGGCCGGTACGACCCCGCCAGGGGCTGCGGGCGGTTCGCGCCGCTTGCGGCTTCGCGGGTTCTCCGGATGCCCGGTGTCGGGCGGCTTGGGGGCGTGAGGACACGAGTCCGCTACCCAAAACGGCGGGAGCCGCGAAGCTCCCGCCGTTCTCATGCATGGTGCGAATACCCGCTTTCGATCACGGCTGGCAGCCGCCGCCCGGTGTCCATGGGACGTTCGGGCCTCTGTAGCAGTTGCTGAATGCCGTGAAGTCCGTCGCGTCCACGTCGGTGTCATTATCGCGGTTGAAGCATTCGCAGCCGGTCGGAACGCCCGCGTCCGTGCCCGTGTAGCAGAGCTGCCAGGCTCCGAAATCGTCGTGGTCGACGTC
>JAPKGY010000037.1 GCA_026647385.1 Phycisphaerae bacterium
GTTTGCCCTGTTGTACATATTGTCCCACTGTTTGAAAATACGACATGGAACGGTGTAAACGTTTTACGTAGATAAAAAATGACCGGTTCAGCAATGAGCGATGGCGCCCGTTCGGGGCGGAGTACCTGTTCCCGGCGACCGCCGCCAACCAGTGGCAGAGAATGCAATGGCCGATGATTCCGGGCAAAACACGAACGACGTACCCCAGAGCGACGAAACGCGGGAGGTAGTCCGGGCCGGTGCCAACGTTACCGACCTGCCCATCGTCGAGGAACTCCAGGGCTCATACCTGACATACGCGATGAGCGTGATTATCTCGCGAGCCCTTCCGGACGCACGCGACGGCCTCAAGCCCTCTCAACGTCGGATCCTGGTCGCGATGAACGACCTGAACCTCGGGCCTCGTTCCCAGGCCCGCAAGTGCGCCAAGATCGCCGGCGACACCTCGGGCAACTATCACCCGCACGGCGAGCAGGTCATCTACCCCACCCTGGTCCGGCTGGCCCAGGACTGGAACATGCGGTATACGCTGGTCGACGGGCAGGGCAACTTCGGTTCCATGGATGGCGACCCTCCGGCGGCCATGCGTTACACCGAGGCCCGGATGACCTCGCCGGCGGTCGAGTTGTTGGCCGACCTCCGCCTCGAGACCGTCGATTTCGAGCCCAACTACGACGGCACGCGCGACGAGCCGGTCGTGCTGCCGGGCAAGTTTCCCAATCTGCTGGTCAACGGCTCCACCGGAATCGCCGTGGGCATGGCGACGTCCATTCCACCCCACAATCTGGGCGAGATGGTCGATGCGATCGTGAAGGTGATCGACAATCCCACCATCACCATCGACGAACTCATGGAAGTTTTGCCTGGCCCCGATTTCCCGACGGGCGGCATCATTTGCGGAAAGCAGGGCATTCGGGAGGCCTATCACACCGGCCGTGGGACCCTGGTTCTTCGCGGACGGGCCCACATCGAGGAGCAGGGCAAGAAGACGCTGATCGTCATCGACGAGATCCCCTACCAGGTCCTGCGTTCCACGATCAAGGACAAGATCGTCGCGTGTATCAAGGCCGGCCAGCTCTCCGACGTTTCCGACGTCCGCGACGAGTCCGACCGCAAGCACGCCACCCGCGTGGTCGTCGAACTGAAACGCGACGCGAATGCGGAGGTGGTGCTCAACCAGCTCTATCAGTTCACGCCGCTGCAGAGCAACTTCACGATCATGAACATCGCCGTCGTGGGCCGTCAGCCCAGGACGCTCAGCCTCCGGCAGCTCATCGACATCTATCTCGATCACCGCAAGGAAGTCATTCGCCGGCGGACCGCCCACCTTCTCCGCAAGGCCCGCCAGCGGGCCCACATCGTCGAGGGCCTGTTGCTGGCCGTCGGCGACATCGACGAGATCATCGAGTTGATCAAGACCTCGCCGGACCCGCCCACCGCCCGCGAACGCCTCATGGCCCGCGGCTTGAGGCTGTCCGAGCAGCACGCCTTCGTGAAGATGCTGCCCGAGAAGTTCGTCGTCCGCGTCGCCCACGAGGATCAGCACCTCACCGCCACGCAGGCCAACGCCATTCTCGCGATGCAGTTGCAGCGGCTCACCGGCCTGGAGATGGACAAGCTCGTGGAGGAGTACGGCAAGCTGACCGAGGAGATCGAGGGGTACGAAGCCATCCTTCGCGACGAGGCCCTCGTGCTCGACATCATCCGCGAGGACCTCTACGAGATGAAGGAGAAGTTCGGCGACAAGCGCCGCTCCGAGATCGGCCCGGCCGTCGCCCAGTTCCAGATGGAGGAGCTCATCCCCGAAGAGCGGATGATCGTCACGATCACCCGCGACGGGTACATCAAGCGCGTCGAGGTCGACGCCTACCGCAAGCAGGGCCGGGGCGGCAAAGGCGTCAAAGGCAGCGACACCAAGGAAGGCGACCTCCTCGAGCACCTCTTCACCGCGAGTACCCACGACTATCTGCTCGTCTTCACCAACCGGGGGCGCGTCTACTGGCTCAAGGTCTACGACATCCCGCAGCTCCAGCGCACCAGCCGCGGGCGTTCGATGGCCAACCTCCTCAACATGCAGAACAACGAGGTCCACAAGGCCGTCCTGCCCGTGCAGGGATTCGTCGACGACCGATTCCTTTTCTTCGCCACCGCCCGCGGCGTGGTCAAGAAGACCCCGCTCAGCGCGTTCAAGCACGTTCGGTCCGCCGGCATCATCGCGATGGGCCTGGATCCGGACGACGAGCTGATCAACGTCGGTCTGACCACCGGTCAGGATGAGATCGTTCTGGGCTCCCGCAATGGCTTCGCCATTCGATTCGACGAGACCGACGTTCGTCCGATGGGGCGCTCGGCCCGCGGAGTGCGGGGCATGGACCTCCGCAACGACGATCGCGTCGTCGACATGGTGGTCACCCACGAGAAGGCCTCGCTGCTGACCGTCTGTCAGAACGGCTACGGGAAGCGCACTCAAGTCAGCGAATACCGCAAGACACGCCGCGGGGCCAAGGGCGTCATCAACATCCGGACCAGTGATCGGAACGGTCACGTCGTCGCCCTCAAGAGCGTCGGCCCGAACGACGAGATGATGGTGATCAGCGCCCAGGGCATCGTCATCCGCACGAGCCTGGCCGAACTCCGCGACATCGGGCGCGGGACCCAGGGTGTCCGGCTCATCCGGCTGAACGAGGGCGACCACGTGGTGGCGGTGGCGGCCTTCGTCCCCGAGGACGAGGAGCCGGAGTCCCCCGACGCTGCCCAGGCCTCCACGGCTGATCCCCCCGCGCCCGCGGACGCCGCAGCCCAGCCGGAAAAGCCTCCGCCGGCGGCCGAGACCCCGCAAAGGCCCGAGGAGGATGACACGGAATCGGGCTGGACGGGCGATTCCGAGGCCGGCTGAGAGAAGCCCTCTGTGAGTCTGAGAGAAGGGGACCGTCCTCCTTTCGCAGCAGGTTTTGGACGGAGCGGGCCAACGCCATCCCCGAACTCGGCTTTTGTCCCGGCGAAATGGGGATCGTCGCCGGGCTTCTCACACACTCCTCGAGTCTTCACCCGTTTCTCTGCTCCCCAAAGGCCAGGCCGGCCGATTTATACGGACGTGTTCGGGCCCCTGGACAGGCCGGCAGGGGCTGCGACGCCACCCCTCACTGGGGGTATAATTGGACAGGGCCTTGCTGAGGAGTTGCTGGTGCGTCCCGCCGACGAGATCACCGGCGCGATGTTCGAGAGGTGGGGTATGCGGTTTGGGAAGAAATCGATCCTGGCTTGCGTGATTCTGTTTGCCAGCGTCTTGACTGTGCCGTCCGTCTGCTGGGCTCAGACTACCCAGCCCGGAACGCTTCGCACTCCACGGAACAACGTCAAAGGCGGCACGCTGGCGTCCAACCGGCCCGGTACCTGGGTGGGCCAGGCCACCGCCAACCACGTCGAGCGCCAAAAGAAAGTCCTCCAGCAATTTGGCGGGGCCAACTACCAGGGGCCGGAACAATACCCGCCCTCCAAGCGCGAGGTTTTCATGGTGTCCTTCTTCGAGGACCTGTTCACGATCCTGAACGAGCTGGTCGGGCAATTGACCCTGGCCATCCAGGCCTCTCAGGCTGTCCCGCAACCTGTTCAGTAAAGCCCCATACGGAAGTACAGGGCGTCTGAAAGAAGGGGACAGCCCCCATTTCGCAGCAGGGTGTTGATGGACCAGACCCTCCGGCGCAAGGCCCCAATCTGTGTCCCGGCGAAATGGGGCCGTTCCCGGGTATCACATGCGCCCTCTCAGAGCAGCGAAACCGGATCGACGTCGACCAGGATGTTCCGCGCGTTGAGCCTCAAAAGTCCGTCCCCGCGGAGTCGGTCCAGCGTCTCCATCAGCCGAGCGGCGTTCGGCGAACGGAGCAGGAAATCGAACCGGTACATGTTCCGCAGCCGAGCGAGCGGCGCGCTTTGCGGGCCGAGCACGTCGGCCGGCAGCCGGTGCTTCCCGATATGCTCGCGTATGGCGTCGGCCAGTTGCCGCGCTTCGTGCAGGGCGGTGTCGTGGCTGCGGTCCGAAACGACGATCCGCGCCAATCTCGAAAACGGCGGCCAACCGATCCGCTGTCGAATCTCCACCTCGTGCCGTGCGAATGACTCATAGTCGTGCTTCATGGCGAACCGCAACGCCGGCGTCAGGCCCGCCAGGCTCTGCACGACGACCCGCCCGCCGGCCTCCGCTCGACCCGCCCGCCCGGACACCTGGGTCACGAGTTGAAAGGTGCGTTCAGCCGATCGAAAGTCCGGCATCGACAGCGTGGTGTCGGCGTTCACCACCCCGACGAACGCCACCTCCGGAAAGTCCAGCCCCTTGGCGATCATCTGCGTGCCGACCAGCACGTCCGTCTCGTGCGCGGAAAACGCCCGCAGCAGGTCCTCGTACTGACTCGTCCGCAGCATGGTGTCGCTGTCCGCCCGGGCAATCCGGGCCTCCGGAAACTTCTTGCGAAGCTCCTCCTCGACCCGCTGCGTACCCATGCCCCAGCGGACCAGCGCGCCCGCGCACGACGGATCCCCGCACCGCGCCGGCACCACCATCCGTGCCTGACAGTAGTGGCACATGGCCTGCCCGGTCGTCTGATGGAACACCATGTTGACGCGGCAGTTCGGGCAGACCACCGCCTGCCGGCAGCGACTGCACATCAGATAGCTGGCGTATCCCCGGCGGTTCAGCAGCAGGACGGCCTGGCGACCCTGACTCAGCGTCTCGCGCAGTAACTCCTCGCATCGAACGGACAGCAGGTGCAGGCCGGGGCGCTCGCGCTGGGCAAGTTTCATGTCCACGAACTCCACGGCCGGCAGCGGCAGCCCTTCGATCCGCGACGCCAGCGCGATCCGCTCGAAGTGCGGGCGGCGGCCGCAGTTGTACCACGTCTCCAACGACGGCGTGGCTGAGCCGAGCACGACCGGAATCGAGCCGAGCTGGGCCCGCTTGATGGCCACGTCGCGGGTGTTGAATCGCGGGGCCTGCTGATTCTTGTAGCTTCCTTCCTGCTCCTCGTCGACGACGATCAGCCCGAGGTTCGGGCACGGGGCGAACACCGCGCTTCGCGTCCCGATCACCACGCGTTTTTCGCCCCGGGCGATGGCCGACCAGGTGAGCGACCGCTGGACGCCGGTCAGCCCGCTGTGAATCACCGCGACGCTGCGGAAACGGCTGGCCAGCCGGTCCACGATCTGCGTGGTCAGGGCGATCTCCGGCACGAGCAGAATCGCCTGTCGGCCTCGCTCCAGCACCGATCGCATCGCCCGGATGTAGACCTCGGTCTTGCCGCTGCCGCTGACTCCGAAGAGCAGGACGACCCGAAAGACCTCCTCAGCCGCCCAGGAGGCGATCCGCTCGATCGCCTTGCGTTGCGCCTCGTTCAGATCGAACGTCGGCTCATCCGCCGGCCGATCGAAGTCCGGCGCCGGCGCGGGCTCCTTGCGGACCTGCCCCGTGATTTGCCCAGCCTTGACCATGGCCGTCAGCAGCGCACGCGTCACCGCGCACCGTTCGATCAGCTCGTCCTGCGAGACTCCCTCGGCCCGCTCGTTCAGAACCGTCAAAACCGCCCGCCTTTTCGCCGACTTTACCGCGGAGGGGTCCACCCCTTCGTTCGCCCGATAGGTATGTACCGCTCGAAAACCGCTCTGCGACCGGATGGCCTCGGGCACCATCGCGGAAAGGGCCTTGCCCAGCCGGCAGCAGTAGTAACGCGACATCCACTCGCCGAGTTCGAGCAACTCGTCGTTCAGCAATCGCTCCTCGTCGACCACCTCGCCGACCGGCCGGAGCGTGCTCGTCCACGGCTCTCGGGCGACGGCCACGCAAAAGGCCGCCGCCGGGCGAGCGGTACGGCCGAACGGCACCACGACTCGCTTACCCGCAGCCACCTCTCCCGCCAGATGATCCGGTATCGTATAGGTGAATTGACCGTCCACGCCCGCCAGCATCGCCACGCGCGCAACCGGGCCGACGCGCACCTCGCCCGATTCCGTCCACAACGTAGTCTGCTTCTGGTTCGTCACCGGTCAACCCGTCCCGTACGACACCCGGCGATCCCATGCACCCGCGCATCCTCGACCGAAGTATACGCCTGCGGCGCCGGGATCGTTAGTCTTGGAGGCTGGGTGGGGGGCCGGGTGTTGACGTGCAGCCGCTCGGCTGCACTGTGCCGGCTGGAAGTCCGCCACGGCGAAACCTCGCTTCAGCGGGCCTGCACCACAAAAACAGGCACGGTTCCGGAGCTTCTCACACACCCTCTTACACATCGCCGGTCGGTCCGCTCCCGGAGGCAGAAGAGGACGGGTGCCCGTTGCCACCCCTGCATGCGGCTCATCACCGGACCGCCGAAGCGGTCACGGACCCACCTTCCGCCCTCCATTCACAACTCACTTGTCAGTCAGCGCCCCGTGGGTCACAATGGCTGGCCGATCGGGGCGACGGCCCCGACCCGGAGTCCGCGATCGGTGTACCCAGTCGAAGTCGATCAACTCGTGAAAACTTTCCCGACCGTCGACGGCGGCGAGAAGTACGCCGTGGCCGGTCTGAGCTTCCACGTGGACGTGGGCGAGATCTACGGCCTGCTCGGGCCGAACGGCGCGGGCAAGACCACGACCCTCCGCATTCTGGCGGGGCTCATGAAGCCGACCGCGGGCCGCGTGCTGATCAACGGATGCGACGTGGCCGAGCAGCCACATCACGTCAAGCGGTCCATCGGTTATCTCACCGCCAACACCGGCCTGTACCAACGGCTCAGCCCGCGCGAGTTGCTGCCGTACTTCGCCGAGCTCAACGGCCTGGACGCCGAGTTCACCGCCCGGCGCAGCGCCGAGCTGATCGACTGGCTGGGGATGGCCGACTTTGCGGACATTCGCTGCGGGGCGCTATCCACCGGTCAGAAGCAGCGCACCAACATCGCCCGGGCCCTGATCGCCGACCCGCCCATCCTCATTCTCGACGAGCCGACCCTGGGCCTCGACGTTCTCACGAACCGGGTCATCCTCGAATTCATCCGCCACCAGCGGCGGGCCGGCAAGACCATCGTCCTCAGCACCCACTACCTCGACGAGGCTGAGACCCTCTGCGACCGCATCGGTCTGCTGCACGAAGGCCGACTCATCGCCGAGGGCGACCTGGCTGTTCTTCAGCGCCAGGCCGGATACCGCCGGCTCACCGAGATCTTCCTCGAATTGACCGGACAGCAGGCCGCGGGCCTGCTCGGTCCGGCGGCCGGGCCCGCCGGGGAGGGTACGCCTTGATCCCCGTCCAGCGCGTGGCCGTCATCTACCGCAAGGAGCTGCTGGATATCCTCCGCGATCGCCGCACGCTGATCGCGATGATCGTCATTCCCGTTGTTCTCTACCCGCTGCTCATGCTCTGGCTGCTGTGGGAGGCCCAGGCGGAGCAGGCGCGCCTTCAACAGGAGGTCTTCATCGTCGAGGTGGCGGATGACGCGGCGCGCCAGGATCTCGAGAATATCATCGCAGCCGCCAGGAACCCGCGCGAGCCGTCCGCCTCCGCACCGGCGGATGAACTCCAGCCTCAGTTCGACATCCGCGTGGGTCATACGCCTGACGAGCGGATCGGCCAGGACGTTCCGCTTCGCGTCGAACTGAAGCGCGGTGTTCGGCCCGCCACGCGGCTCGGGCAGCTCGAGATCGCCATCCGCTACAGCGACGTCGACGTTCGCAGCCGGGCGGCGCGCGACGAATTGGTCTCCCTGCTCGATGAGTTCCGCCAACTGCTCACCCGGGAGTCGATCCTTCGCCTCCTGGGCGGGGAGCATCTCCCCGTCGCATCGATGCCGTCTGCGGACACGGACCGCCAAATCGACCTGATCCTCAACCCGGTCCGGATCGAGACGACCTCGACCGCCAGCCAGCGTCAGCGCGGCGGGTGGGCGCTCGGGCAGATCATCCCCATCCTCCTGGTCATCATGATCGTCTCCGGCGCGATCTACCCGGCCGTCGACCTCACCGCCGGCGAACGCGAGCGCGGCACCCTCGAAACGCTCATGGTGACGCCCGTGCCAACGGTTCATCTCATCGTCGGGAAGTTTCTGGTCGTCGCCACCATCGCCATGCTGACCGCCGCCCTCAACCTCGCCAGCGTCGGAGCCACGATGCACTTCGGCGGCATCAGCAGCGTGATCTCCGCCCAGATGCCCATCGAGTTTCCGCTGACCGTGCTCCCGATCATTCTTCTGTGCATGGTGCCGCTCGCCCTGCTGTGCTCGGCGGTTCTCGTGGCGGTCTGCAGTTTCGCCCGGACCTTCAAGGAAGCCCAGAATTACGTGGTGCCGGTCATTATCGGCTCCCTCGTCGCGTGCGTGCCCGTCTCGATGGAGACGGCACGACTCGAAGGTACGACTCTGATCCTGCCCGTCGGCAACATGGTGCTGCTGGCTCGCGACATGCTCCAGCAGAATTGCACCGTCTCGGCGGCCGTCGTGGTCCTGTTGTCCACGACGCTCTACGCCGCCGCCGCCGTGGCGGTGGCCGCCCGGCTTTTCGGCCAGGAGGCGGTTCTCTTCGTCGACACGGGTTCCTTCAAGAACCTGTTCCGGCGGCGACTCTTCAAACCGGTCTCCCGGCCGACGGTCGCCCAGGCTTTTCTCCTGGTCGCCCTGATCTTCCCGATTTCGTTCTACGGACAGGCCGGGCTTTCCGCCGAAACAGCCGATCAATTCCTCCGCCTGCTCAAAGGGCTGGCTGTCTGGCAGTTCGCCGGCCTGTTCGTGCTCCTGCCCGTCGCGGTCTGCGTTTATTTCCGGATCGGTCTCCGCGAAACGTTCCGCCTGCGGCTGCCGCCGGTCCGGGCTTGGCTGGCGGCCTGCCTGCTCGGTGTCTCTTCCTGGGCTCTCGCCATCACCTTCATCTCGGGGCAGCATCGTCTGATGCCCCCGTCCGAAGCCATGACCAAAGCCGCCGAGATCATCGAAGGCCACATCAACGCGACCCCCTTGCCGCTCGCCCTGCTGTTGTTGGCGGTCATCCCCGCCGTCTGCGAGGAGATGCTCTTCCGCGGCTATCTGCTGTCCGGCCTGTCGTCCTCGCTTCGCAAGTGGCCGAGCATCTTCGCGGCCGCGGCGGTCTTCGCCACGTTCCATTTCATGATCGATCGGATCCCGCTCACCTTCCTGCTGGGCACGGTGCTGGCCTGGCTCTGCTGGCAGAGCCGCTCGCTGCTGCCCGGTATCCTTTTCCACGTCCTGCACAACGGCCTCATGCTCGCGATCCCGCGGTCCCCAGGCGTCGCCCGGTATCTCGGCCGGGACGCCGCTGCCGAGGCGAGCCCATTACCGCCCGCCGTGCTGTGGGGCGCGGTTCTCGCGTTCGTCGCAGGGCTCGCCCTCATCGCCTCCATGAACCGGCGGGCGAGTTCACCCGGATCGTCGAGTGGTTCTTGAAGAGGAACCGCGAAACGCGAGCGTTTCGATTCACCTCAACTCTTGGCGGACGGTCGAGTTGACGTTTATTGGCTCCGAACCCATGAATCATAAGTCCTTGCAGGGCCTCAAATTGGATAAAGTGCACACCGTATGTCGCGGCTTGAAGGCTCTTTCTTGTGCGCCAAGCCAATTGAGATCGCTTATTCTGGGACTCGTGTGCCCACGCCCTCGGCGGCAGTCGAGCACCCGTAGGCTTTTTGAGCACCGGACCATCGGGGCCGGCAACTGGGGATGGATCCCCAGGCACGAAAGGGCCACAAGAAGGCCAGAACGGGCTGCAACAGCCCCCCATCCCGTGCGTCTACACGGGTATAGAAGCTTGGGCCTGCGCGCACCGAGAGGAGGATACCATGGCCGACCTGCTTGCGGCGGATACATCGTTCTGGCAATCCGTGTTCAGCAATCCGAGTACCGCGGGCGTCGTCTGCCTGTTCGGTATGATCGTCCTGTTAGTGGCCATCCCCGTCATCGCGTCAACTTGGCGGGAGGCAGCCAAGGACCGCGCGGACGCCGAACTGAAGCGAGCCATGATCGAGCGCGGCATGTCCGTTGACGAGATCGAAAGGGTGCTCAAAGCCAAGTCGTCGGATAAATGAACCGCGGTTGAAGGGGCCGGGGCTCCGTAATACTCTTTTTGCGAACCGAAGTGATACGGGGCGAACCCCATATCCCCCTTTTCATCAGTGAGCATAAGCCAAGGCGAGTCGCACCAGCGTTTCCGCGACGGCCAGGACGTCCTTGATATCACCGTGTTCGTCGTTGGAGTGGGCCTGGGCCAGTTCGCCGGGGCCGAAGGTGATGACTTCGGCCTCGGGGAACTCGCGAGCGAAGATGCGGGCATCGCAGGAGACGTCCCATCCGCGAATGGGGCTGCCGTCGTAGATGCCGACATCGCGGGCTGCGGCGAGGATCGCGTTCATGGCCGGGCCGTCCACCGGCCGGGCGAAGGCGTCGTTGTGCAGCTTCTCGAAACGGGTTTCGCACGCAATGGCGTCGGCCGAAAGACCGACCCGCCGGAGATATTCCTCCACTCCCTCGCGGGCGGCGGCGCGCATTCGGTCAGCCACGTCCTCGAGCTTGTGCGTGGGCAGGAATCCCTGGCCGCCTTCGAGGACGAGACGTTGAGGGTCTGGAGGATCTTTTAGAGTAATACAGAGGCTTGACCACTCGCCACCGCGGCGCTGTCGTTCGTCGACGAGCTTTCGGATGATCGTGGCCGCCTTGGTGATCGCCCCGTCGAGCCGATCGACGGAGCCCATGTGACCGGCGATGCCGAAGACCTCAAGAAGCGCACCGCCCTCGGACTCGACGGACCATGTGACGTGCTGCGGAATGACCTTCTCGCCGACGCCGGGCTGGGTTTTGTCCCCGTAGCGCTGGCAGTATTCGCGGATGGCCTCGTCGACCCGCTTGCGGATCTCGTC